>JAITQT010000104.1 GCA_031288745.1 Deltaproteobacteria bacterium | reverse complement strand
TGCGGACTTCAGCATAAGTGGCTTTGTTTTTTGTGTAAGTCCAGATTATTGGCATAAGGGCTCCTTGTAGTAGGATATTTTCCTAATACAAGGTAGCTTATTTAAATCGATAAGTCAACTAAAAAATTTTTCATATTTAATATATCCGGCTAAATAGTTAGTTTTTACCAAGACAACTAAAAATAATTCATCCTGTAGTAGGAAAAATGACCGGGAAATCAGGATTATTGGAGTAGAGAAGCGCTACAAGACTACGAGAATGGCCTTGGAGCTGCTTCGGTCGGAATTCACCAAAGTGGCTAACCAGATCGACTCGGGCCTCTTCGTCATGTCTAAGATAATGCTGCTTCTACGAGAGCACATCCACATGCACATCTACTATGATCAGGACCTGTCGCATGCCCAAACGGACGCCCTGTTCCGCTCTATTGATGATGAGGAGTCCCGTCTGGCGCAGAAGCGCAAACTGACGCCCATGGAGGCCAAGGTGTACTCCAACCACTTCGCCGTCGTCTTGTTCTCCGACGGGAGCTTCACCTTCAAGCGCGACCTGGATAAGATCGAGCAGGCGGCCAAGCACTGCGGTTACGTTTACCTGTTGAGCAACACAGCTCTCGACAAGGTAGAGGTTCTGGCGAAATACTGTCAGAAGGACGTTATTGAGAAGAGCTTCGATGACTTGAAGAACTACATCTCGATGAAGAGGCTAAGCACGCACAACACCGAAACGACCGGCGCTAAACTGTTCTGCGCCTTCTTAGCCCTCATCGTGGCCTCAGAGATATAGGTGAAGCTTGGTAAGTTCATGAGGAAAAAGCGGATGGGCAAGGCCGGCTTATTCAGGGAGATGGGAAAGATTTGCGTGATTTCTAACGACAAGGGTTGGAGGCTCCAGAACCCGCTTACCAAGACCCAGCGGACGATAATGGAAGAAGTCGGGCTGAATGAAAAAGACCTTGGAGCATATCTCAAAAAAGGATAACGGCTACGGTGGTTGGGTATAAAAATAGGTTAAGATTTAGGATTTAAGATAGTCAAAATAAGTTTACACGTAAATTTAATATATTATAAATGAGTTTTTTTAGGGAAAATGGTTTTTTCCATTTGATCAATAATAGGCTTTAGGTCATTTAGGGTCTTATGGGGGGGATAGAGGGGCCTTTTGACTTATGCTTAAGAGTAGGCCCGTTTTGAGGGTTAGAGACTGAATGGTTAAGCTCTAATGGTAGAGGGATAATTTCCTCTCCTGGGCTCTTGGAGCTAGAAAGGTTTAGGCTCTCCTTTAAATTAGATTTTGGTTTTATCGCCATTTGGCCTTTATTTTCGTTGTGCTTTTGCGAGAGCCCATCGGGTAATGGCGAGCTAGAATCAAGAGAGAGCGGTTCTGAATTAGAATTTAGACTAGCCTTAAGGGCGGGGGCTATGTTTAAAAGTAGAGGCTCTAAATTGGTATTTTCTAAACTAGCCTTTGGCCCATTTATCTCTTTAGATGGTTCAGAAATAGAATCGAAAGTATATCTTAAGACTAAAGTATTATCTGAGCACAAAGTTTCAAGTTCGACTTTTTTAGGCCTTTTTTGGGGCCTATAGGTTAGACTAAGCCTAACAAAACCCTTGTGGCGACCAAAGCGAGCCAAAAAGGGCGGCCCATCCTTTATTTTTAAAGATTCGGTCTTAAAGCTATAGGTGCCGGCAAAATCTATGTAGGTCACCGAGTGGCTCTTAAGTTGATTGAAGACGGGGGTAAAATCATTGATTTGACCCTCAAAGGGGATAATTAAAACTAGGCGGCCCAAGGAGTCGTAATGGCTGTTTATAGAAAGAAAGCGGCCTTGACCTGGCCCTAGGCCGGTCCCGTGACAGATTTTATAGCCTAATAATTCGTCTTGGCTCTTATCGGGCCCAATTCCAGATAGGCTCTCCCCAGAATTTAGCTGGGAATTATGGCCTTCTTTTGAAGCCATAGGGGGCTGGTTAACATTATCTTTTCTTAAACCCTGTTTTTGAGTGTCCTCACTATCAACCAATTTTGAGCTAGGGCTATCTAAAATTGAGGAGTTTGAGATTTGGTGACTATCTGCACTTAAAAGCGCAGGGAGAGGCGAAAAAGAAACCACAAAGGCTACTTCTTCTTTCTTACACAGGCTTTCTATCATTACTTTTTTAATATTAGCCTGATTTTGGTAAATTAGATTTAGTCTGGCCCCAGTGGCTAGAAGATTTAGCCGAGCTTCGGCCACCGGGCCGATTGGGGGTTTAAGATAGGCCTCTGTCAGCTTAAAGTTGCCTGGCAGATCTATTTGGCTAAAGTTCTCGGGGGAGTTTAAATGGGTGTTTACTTCATAGGCCCCGAAAAACTTTTCTATCTTCGATACAATAATCAAGCGGCCCTTAGAATCGTAGAAGGCCTTTAGATTCTTAATAAGTCCCGCCCCTTTAGTCTTTTGGCCTGGGCAGGGGCTAAAGGTTGAAAGATAGTTCTCCGCCTCGCTTGGTGAGATAAAATTGGGATCTATTTGATTATTAGGCCTCTCTATCCCCGGAGGGTGAGCAGCATTTGAGGTACCACTATGGGCCCCCTCAGGGCTAGCTCTAGAGCTTGTAGTAGATTGACCCTCTCTATTGGCTAAGGAGGGCAATGAGAGGCCGTCTTGGGTTTTAGCCAGCGGAGGAGGAGCTAAAGGAGGGGGGGCACCTAGAGAGCTTTGGGCTAATGAGGTACCTTTGGGTCTTATATTGTAGTCGATTTCTGGGGCCTCAATAGGCTTAAAATTTTTCGCTAGCTCATTAAAATAATAGCGAACTGCTAAGGCCCCATAACGGCAGCGCAGTTCGACCGCAGCCTTTTTGGGAGCCCTCCCTTCTCGGTAGTTTAAGCTTAAGCGGAGGTAGCCTTGGTGTTTTCCCAAACGGGCGTGATCAATAGGGCCCGAGGCGCTTTCCCTAAAGATAGGTTTATCAAAATTATACTCCCCAGTAAAATCAACGAAGGTTACATCGTTGCGGCTTAGCGAGAGCCACTGATCGATGTGACTAGAGCCTACGCGGCCGTCAACATCCATTAAGATAACGTAGCGGCCAAGGCTATCGTAATGGCCAATCATATTTTTTATTAATCCGCCCCCTTCGGTCGGTCTTGAAGGGCAAAGGGCGTAATCGGCTAGCTCATCTTTAAAAGCGTTTTCTTTTGGTTCAGCTCTTTTCGTGGGCGAGAGAGCGGCATTTTGGGAAGAAGTTGGGCCCTGTGTAATCTTAGGGCTAGGTTTACCCATGGCCGCATAGATTATGGCTATAACCGTAAACCAGCCGAGAAAAACCATGGTCATTATATATCTACTCTTATTTGACATATTCGGCCAATGGCTTAATTATGGAAGGGGGTAGCTTAATGGGGCTTAATTTAAGATAGCGTACGACTGAGTTAGCGTTATCGGCCTTAATGATTAAAACTATTTCTGAAACGCCTAAAGCCTTAAGTTGCTCGCAGTGGTCTGGGAAATCTTCAGGCTTTAGGCGCAATTCTCCTTTATTAATGTCGCTTAAAAAGTTGGGAAAGCTTAGGGAACCAGCATAGTTAACGTAAAGCTCTAAACTCGGAAAGGAGATGGTCACCATCACTTCAAAGTTCTGGCTGGGTTTCCAAGAAAAGAGGCGCGAGACAGGGTAGTTGTAAATATCCATTTGCTGTAAGGAATCTGGTGAAGTTAAAGTTATCGTGGTTTTTTCCGGTTTTTCCAGGGCCTTTTCGTCAACTAACGTGGCTACGCCCGAAATGGTCACGGTGTAACTATCAGCCAGCGGCTCTTTGGTTTGAATGGAGTTACCCATGATTAATAGCTTTAGAAAATCGTCGCTCAAGGGAAAAGTAAGATTGTCCCAGCTCTTAGCCGCATAGCCGTCGCTTGATTTAGCTTCGATAAAAGCGGCCACCCTTTCGGATTGAAATTTGGCTAGTAAGCCACCTTGACCAAAGACGGCCTTTTCCAAATCTTCTTGGTTTAAAAAGCGAACCGAGGCTAGCACCTCGTTAGCCCAGAGTTGGTCTAACTTTTTGGCTACCGTCTTAATTAAATTTACCTTTTGGGCCAGGAGGGCCGCTTTTCTAATAGCGTAAGTCAGATCGCTAAGCGAGTCAGCCGAGTCGTCTTGATAGATTTGATTGTGGTATTGCTCTAAGGCCGCCTCGGCGGCAGCGAAGGGAGAAGGGGACCCGTCGGCGTAATTTGTTCCGCCAAAGAGGGTTTGAGCTAGCTTTAAGGCCGAATCAGCGTTGTTATTAACTAGATCGTTAATTTGAGTCATAAATAGGCTATATTGAGAAAACGATGGCTGAGCATTATTGACCCGGTTGATTAGATCGGAGCGTAAAAAGTATTGAGGCATAGAGTTTTTTACGGCCCTGGCCGTGTCCTTATAGCTCTCGGCTTGGCTAATGATGCTCTTAGATTGCCTAGAGAGCTTACCTTTAATTTCAGCCCACTGAAAGACAGCGTTATCTAGTTCGAGGTTTTTAAGCCAAGAGGGGTTATCGTCGGAGTTTAAATAGGGCTCTAAGTTAGTAGTTAAATCACTTAAGAGGCGCTCAAAGACGGGCCCGGATTTGGCGTTGGCTTGGGAGACGCTATTGTTAAAAAAAGATGGGTCAGGGCTAAGGGAGGCAGCCTTAATTATAGTGCGGATAAAGGCCTGCCAAGTGGATAGGTAATTTTTATCGTAGCGCTCGAAAAATCTTTCTTTCATCTCGTCGATGGACTTATTCTGAGCCGAATAATAGGCGTTTTGGAGCATATTCATAGCCCGGATGATAGCCTGGCGTCCTAATTTGGTGTAGGCGGCCGAGACTTTATCAATATCTTCGGGCGATAAGGCGTTGGCCTCTTTTAGTTTAGCTAGCGATGAATCTAAAATATCTGAAAGAGAAATCGGCTTTAAGTCGGGCACATTATCAGCCCAGGTGACCAACCAGCTTAGATCGCTTGAGTTAGTCTCGTTCATTATCTTTTCCACCGAAGATCTTAAGGCCAATAAAGTTTCCTCGGGGGCCTTATTGTCTGGGGTGGCTCTGGCTAAATAGCTCAATAAAGCGTCGCAATAGGTTAAGTTCCAATAATGAAAACTAGCTCCGGAAAAATTAGTGGGTAGGATGGGGAAAAAGGAGGTCTGCGTGGCCAGATCTTCGCCGTTTTTATAGGCGTGAAAGACGCTAAAGAGCCAGATATATTGCCTTAAGGTGGTGGCGAAGAGGCGACTAGATAAATCTTGGCTTTGGGAGAGCTGATCGTTTAAAGAAGATAAGACCTGAAAATTAGCCAGTTCAAAATGGTTATCGAAATCATCTTTAACCGATTTAATCTCCTCGTCTGCCCGGGTGGGCCAGGGGGTCTTAGCGAGCCTTAAAAGGGGCTTTCGGTCTAGGCTATCTAGGCGGTCTAAGACAAAATCAAGCCCATCGGCTAGGCCAAGGTGACCAGAAAACTTAACCGCTTCTAGGCTTTGCCTAGCTGATATCTTAGCCGAGCTAACCGTTTGAAAGACTGCCCGGTTGCGGTGAACGTCGAGTAAACATAAAAGAGCGAAGAGAAAGGTTATAAAATAAAATAAGGACAGAGACCAAATAGCTATCTTTTGATGCCTCCCTCCGGGGAGATTGAGCCTTCTGGTTAGGTCGCGATTTTGGGGGATAAAGCGAGCTAGGGCGTCGCTTAAAGAATTAACTAATCCTTCGTTTTGAGCGCGACCTAAGGCGAAAGAGGGGCTTAAGGTTTTAATATTTTTAAAATTTGGCTCTTTTTCTTCACTCCCACTTAATTTATCTAGGCTAGAAAGATAGGCGTCTCTAACTAAAGAAAAGCTTTGATCGTTAAGTAAGGCTATGGAAGATTGTTTTGTCGAAAAAAAGACTAGCCTCAGCTCTGGGGAGGGGCAGTAGTTAGATTTATGGCCCAAAATAGAAAATAATAGGCTTAAAGGTCTTTCTAGGTAGGCCGCGCTATCTGGAAAAGCCACTATGGGAGATAGCGTAATTGTTTCGAGCGTAAGTTTTAGCCTATCTAAAAACATATCCCCGGCCCTTTCTTCTAGTTCCACTATGACCGCAGCGGCAAGAGCGTCGTCAGGAATCGAGCCGGGGCTAAGGGCAATGGAAGAGGGCTGATTTGATTCGTCTAATAGCTTAAGAGTTTGGGCTAAGCCGTCTAGGGCCCCGGCTTGGGTAATTAAAAGATAAAGGGGCGGTAGAGTATCAGTATAGCGGGCTAAGGCATCTAAGCGGCTTCTAGCGGTCATGGCGACGTGCTTTAACTGTTCTTCGTTAGATTCTAAAAACAAAGAGCAGGGGATAGTTAAGGTTACCCCTTCGAGAGGGTATTTACGTTTAACTTGACCGATTAGTTTTAAAAATTCATTAAACTCTTCGTTTGACTCCGCCTCCTCTTCGGGAGTGTAGTTTTGGGGAAAGAGCCCGAAAACGTCTAGGTAAACACAGTTATCGAATAAATACCAATCCACCCCGCTCTTTTTACGACTAACCGGCTCAATGTCGCCCCCTTGGGTCCTATAGTTGTTGATTAGAGAACTCTCAATCATGGCCTCGGTCTTTTGGGCATCGTTGGGCCCCAAAAGGAGAAACCAGGGTAAATCTTTAATGGGATCGGCTTTACCGACGTATGAGAGCGGCCTTAAGGCCTTAAGCCCTTTTTGCCATTGGCTCTTAAGTAGGCTAAAGGCTGGTTCTGGTTGGGCTTTATTTAAATCACGGTTAAGGACGCTTTTAGCGTAGCGCCGGCGCTGAAAATAAGAAATAAGGGCAGAAAAAAGTATATATATTAAGGGCCCAAAAATTAGTATGGCCGGCGCGATTAAGGCTGTCCATAACGGCCAGCCGCGCATAAAAGCCAAGGCTAGACTAATGATACCCGCGATAAAGGCTAAAAATAAGATTAAGCTTATTAATAAGACTTTTTTCAAAAGCAAAGGCCCTTAATATTAATTATATTGAGTTAAGAAAAAAAACGACAAAAAATTCCAATTATTAGAATAAAGAAAGATTTTCTATAATCTCTGTTCTTCTAAACCAGATAAATAAGGTGACTGCCGTAGCCAAGAGGATGTGGATGGTCTGCCAGCCGTAGTCGCGCCAGAGGCGTTGGAAAAATAAGCGAAAGGCACTGGGCCTAGCTCTATCAAAAATCTCTTTTGAGCCGATTTTATAGCGCCAACCCTCCAATTGCTCAAAGGCTAGTTTTTTTAAACCCTCTATGGTTTGTGGTTCTGATGAGAAAAAGCGGCCCTTATAGCCTAAGGCCAGGGCTAGGGCGTAGGCGTCGACAATGCTCTCCATAGGCTCCGGGCCTTGTCCGGGAAAGATCCAATATTGACTCAAACGCTCGCTTAGGAGGCCCCCTGGGTTTTCATGGTCATCTAAAGAAGAATCAGAGCGGGCCTCAAAAACTCGCTTTCTTTTAATAAGAAGCTCTTCTAAGCGAGTAAAAAAAAGCTCTCCACCTTGATTGGTGCCAAAATACTTTTTCTGGAGGCTAAAATCATACCACTGGTCAGCGTCGGACCTCGCGCTATTTAAAAAATGTTCGTCTATCCACAACAGGATGGGGCATAAGGCCTGACGACGGGAGTTTTGGTCAAAGCCAGGAGGCAGGGTTAGTTGCTCTTCGCGAGTTAAGAGGGCCTCTATGGCTTTATCGGTCCACTCCCAGCTAGGCTTATCCGTTCCTCGAGCCCCTTCGGCCTCAAGGGAGAGGTGGATTAGAGAAAAAAAACGCTCTATAAAATGCATGGCTCTACCAAAAACTTAATTGAAATTACCAATGATTAGCCGATAAGCTAACTATGGTCCCCTCGGGAGCTTGATCCCAAAAAAGGCAAAGGCTTCTATTTTTGATGGCTTCATCCCACATAGGGTCGTTTTGATTGGGGCTAAAATAGAAGGTCTCTGGGCTCCTAGGTAAGCCAAGAGGGGGCGAGGGCAAAAATCTTAGGGCAATGCCAGGAAGGTTAAAGGAGATTAAATTTTCGCTCCTAGCGGGGGAGGCTAGTTTGGCAAAAGTGGATAACGATCTTTGAAGGGCCTCGGAATCTAGAGAGGATCGAATAGATAGCCAACAAACGTAATTGGGGCTAAAGGTAGAAGGAAGAAAGAGGGTAAAGCTGCGGCCTTCGCGCTTAAAAGTTAAGGTCATCTCAGGGCCAGGGGAAACGGCATCTAAGAGGCGGGCGATTAAAAATTTTGTTTCTTGGAAGGCTGGATAGGGATCTAAATGATCGTAGTTTTTTAATGACGAGCCACCATCGGTTAGATTTTCACCTAATGGAGAAAGACCTGGAGCAAAAACGGTTAGCTCGGCCGCAAGTTCTCTTAAGACCGAAAAGAGGGCGTGGGGATGGACGGATTGGGGAAATAAGAGGTTATGGAGTCTGGCCAGAAAGCGGCTAACTGCGCCCATAACGGTTAATAACATTAGCGCTCCGCCATGATTTTCTTGATTGGCCTGAGAAAAGCTAGTTTTATACTGCTCAAGTTGTCTCGCTTTCGCTTTAAGAAGCTCTATAACCTCGTTTCCAATTCTAAGCAAAGGGTTTGAGGGATAGAGCGTAAGCGAGGGGGGGGCGTAGTGGCGAGAGATAGCCACCTTTTCACCTTCTTTTTGCAAAAGCGCCAAGGGGATAAAAAAAACGGCTTCTAATGTCTTTTCCACCTCGCGGCCAAAGAGGAGATAGGAATTAAAGGTTAGAGTATCGACTCGGCTTTCAGGGCCATCGGCATAGAGATCGGGTATGAGTTCGGGTTCTAAGGCCGAATTAAAGCGCTTTAAGCGAGAAAGGGCGCTGTCGGCCGTAGTAACACTTAGGTTAACATTTGAGCCGCTATGAGAAAAGATAGGCACGGCTAGATAGACAAAAAGCCTTTCGTCTGCGTCGTCCCAAGATTTAGCAAAGCTCCTAGGGGGGATATCGGCATTTTGACCTAAGCTGAGGCGCTGACCATCAGGGAGCCACAGATCGAGCTTAACCAAGCGGATGGTTGAGTTTACTAAGGCGTCCTCATCAATTTCTAGCTCGGCTAAACCCCACGGGTATGGCCGCAAGGCCCCGACTAAAAAGGAGAGGGCTTGTCGCTGCTGAAACTCTAAGAGTTGAAAGTGTTGGGGCTCTAAAAAGAGTCCTTGTTGCCAGAAGACGGGCCGAAGAAAACTCATTGACGCCTCTCGCGTTAGGGGCCGCTAATTGGGTCCTATATTATATTATTTAAATACAAAAAAAATAGCTAATTATATCTTATTTAGAAGCTGCCTCCTCTTTAGGGGCAGGGCTGACTAAGGCGCTCTTAGCCGGAGCGGGTTTGTTTCTACTAGGCTGAGTGGGCGGATAAGCGGGACTAGGGCATCCGTCTTTAGAAGAGCCCAGAGAGCCGTCGCAATTTTGCGTCTCGCCCTTGGAAGAGGTTTTAAAGTTGGTCCTTTTGGGAGTTCGTTTTTTTCGTTTCTGCCCCTGATTTAGGCAATCGTTTAAAGCCTTGCGGCTAAGATCGCTCTCATTGGGGTTAACTATAAGATTTGGTGATAAGCAAGGGGCAAAGGCCCTTGAAGATTGGGCCGCAGTTATTGATGAGGCTGCGGTTGATGTTTTGATCGCCATATTTGGGTCCCCGGGCGCGGCTGGGGTTGGAAGCGCAGTTGGCTCTGGGGCCAGAGGGTCCGGGGCGGCGGGGAAGGAGCTAGGTTGGGTAACGATTCTAGTTCTGGTTTGGTTTGGCACCCTTAAATTAAGATTAGAAAAGTTTGAGCCTTTGCCTTTGGCTGGAGTTATAGTTTTAGGTTGATTTTGAATTGAATTCTGGGTAAGAGCAATGTTTTGGTTAGTTTTGGCGTAAAGTGAGGCCGATTGATGTATCTGCTCTTTAGTTTTCGGAAAAAAGGCTAGTGATTGCCTTTCTAATAAGAGCCAGGCGTTAAGCTCTTCTATTTCATAGGTATTGGCAAAGATTAATTTTTTATTTTCATGGACCGGGATTAAGAGGTAAGCTGCCCCGCTTTGAGGAGGCAAAGCGCTGTAGCCCCCGGCCACGGCGATGTATTTGGTACCCCCTAAGCGGTCGATAACTAGATCTTTTGTTTCCCCAGGCTGAATTAAGTGCCTAGTAGCTCCCACCAGACCTTTGTCAGAGCCTTGGCAATCGGAGAGCTGGGCTAAACCTTGAGCGGTACTCATGTTAGCGGTAAACCAAGCCATGTCGCTTAATTGATAGAGGCATAGGCTTAAGGCTGCTGGGGTGCTTAAGGTGGAGTTAAGATCGGGGCTAGCTATTAACCCAATCTTAACCGCCCCTGGGGAAAATATATATTGAAGCTGATCGAGGCTTTTAACCGGCGGACCGGCCTCAGGGGCCAAGGCCGGGTTTTTTTTTGGCCCGCAGCTTAAAAGAAAGGTTAGGAGCATAAAAAGAAAAATATAGCCTAAATTAAGTCTCATTAGTTTCTCAAAAATTGCTAATAGAAATAAAGGCATGCTTAAATATTTAAAATGATCCTATAAAGGTTAATTTATCTTTAAAGCCTAAAAATTAATCATTAAACTCTAAGCGCTGGGGCCTAAAGTTTTAGCCTAGGCCACAAGGGCTATAGATGGTTAGCGGCCTATCTTTTGGCGGCGAGAGAAAGCTAGAGCGACCTAGGCTAGAGTTGTGACTGGCACCGAGCCTAGTGGCTTGGGCCACGCCTATAAGAAGAGTTAGCTTAAGATCGTAGACCAAAGGCGAGCTTAGGTAGCGGCCGATCAAGGCTTCTAAGCGCTTTCTTAATAGCCCTCCTGGGCTTAACTGATTAAAGAGCTTATTATCTTTTACGGTAATAGAAATCCTAAATTTACCGTTTACGTCGAGGGCCTTTCGGCCCACTAAGGCCCCGCGGCCTAAAGAGCGAGACTCTAAATTGCCAGAGCCAAGTTGTAAACGCTGGATATTAGGGATATCGACCCATCTCTCTAGGCACTGCTCTATGCTGGCGTCAAGGGTATTGATGAGAGAGTTAATATAAATCTCAAGTCCCCTGGCGTTTCTCGATTGGGTGGCTAAGAGCCAGAGATAGGCTAAATCTGGGAGGTTGTCTTCCAAACGGTCAAAGGAGGCCCCTTGGCCAAGGCCCATGAGTGAATTTAGGATATCAAAGTATTTGCGATCGTTTTCAGCCAACAAGCGAAAAGGGAGCTTATTATGAAAATAGGCCTCGGCGTGATGGCGGTAAGAAGGTAATGAAATTAAATCAAAGAGTTTTTTACAGCTATCGTCGTCTTGGCGCTCGTCGGCTTTAATTTCTTGGGCGTAAAAGGGGGGAAGCGGCGAAGCTGACCCGTGGAGACCCATGAAGGTGACCGTTAAACCTAAGACCGGACCCCGCTCGCTCTCTATTTCGCTCTTTTTAAGATAATTGACCTTCACTAAATCGGCTGAAGGAAAGCCTAGAGAGGTCGAAGCGGTGATTAAAATCTCTCGCCTTAGTAACTGGCCTATGGTCTTAAAGCCCGGGTTTTGAAATAGATAGATTAATCTTAAAGCCTGAAAGTAGGAAAACGACTTAGGATCTTCCAAGAGGCTTTCGATTATATTAGGCGTTTTAGTCCCAGTCTGGGCGGCCATGAGTAGATTTCTCGTGAGTGAGTCTCTATGATAGAGAGCCTTGAATAAGTGTTTAGGTGATGACAGATCCCAAAAAAACTATCTAAGGCGTCGCCAAAAAGATATAAATCTCCTTTAGAAGCAAAGCCCCTGGGATCGACAGTTAGCTCAATAGAGGTCCCCCTATAGGGCCTGCCGAGGATAAAAAGGTCTTCCATAACTGCAGTAGCCTTTTCTAAGGCCTCAATGCGCTTTAAGTTAGATAAGCGCCTACCAATATCGGCGTCATTGGGTACCGCATGCAAAGTTAGAATCTCTCGAAGAGAGTCGGCGGTTAACCTAGCCATGAGGTTAACGTTTAGGTGCGACAGTAGGCTCCACATTTGCTCGTCGTTGAGCACCGGGGCTGAGTGCTTAGTTGCTGGAAGAATGTTACTAAAGCTGGCCATGGCCGGAGAAGTATCAGTGCTTTGAGAGATTTCTCCTGTTCTAATAACGTTAGTTAGCCCTGCGTTATGGCAAATAAGATCGATTGAAAGAGATTCTCTACTTGAAAAACTTTGATTATTTTTATAAATAAGCTGTAAATAATGCTCTAGTTTTCCACTAACAGGGGAAGCCCTGCGGCTTATGGTATAGAGACCTATATCTGGATTTGGCCTTCCTAGGCGCTCAAAGGGTCGATAAATTTTGGTTTTTCCGTCAGCGGTAATGGAAGAAACATTTGAGACACGGTGGATATCTAGCTTTTCTGCGTCGTAATCTTGAGGCCTAATTAGGTATTCGCTCCTTTTATGATCGACAATTAACGGTCTTCCCGGGTAAGGGAATAGGTTTACGGCCGGGCAGGCGTTAAGTAAAAAGTGCTCAGCCCTTGAAGGCGGGAAAAAGGATTTTAGATCATCTAAGAAAAATCTGACGGTTAATTCGTTTTCAGTAGATGCGGCTAGGGGCTTTAGGCCCGAGAGCTTTAAAAACAAAAACTTCTGCGGCATAGCGAAATAATCACGAAGTAAGGCTAGGGAGAGAGAGGGGTTAAGAGAGAGGGCAAAATTTTCAGCTTCAAAGCCGGCCGGAGTAACGGCCGCTTGATTTAAGGTTAAAGTCCTCCCTCTAACTTCAACTGAAACCTTAACTGAGCGTTGAAGAATAAGCCTTCGCCGCTCGCTAGCCTCAGGGTAATCGCCGGCTAGGTGAAAGATAAGACTATCTTGCAGCCAACGGTTTAAGGGCGCGGCCGAAGAAATCGTAAGGCTTACCGCAGCCGAGGCCCCGCTAGCTGGGTCGATTTCGACTTTAACCACTGAGGCTGGGTTAACGATTAAATCAGCTGAGGTGGAAAAGCGGGCCCGGGTTGAATCAATGGGCACTGAGGCCAGCTGCGAGCCAGCAGGTAAAACAAACGCCTCGCCAAAGCCTTGGGCCGGCTTAAAATGCATGATAGTCGAGGACGGAGTAGCGAGTATGAGTTCAGGACATAGTAGCCTTAAGAGGGCCTCGACCATGTCTGGGAGGCCGTCGGATAGTCTTGCCCTGACCATGGCCGAGAGAAAGGCTACGCCTTCTAAGAGCCTTTCAACATCTGGATCGTCGCCTCTTGCGCCAAGCATGGGGGCCAGGGCCGGGTTATCACGCGCAAATTCAACGCCCAGCTCTCTTAAATTGTTTAGCTCTTGTTGGTAAAAGTCTTTGATCACTAAAGGGGCCCTAAAGAAATTATTATTTGCGCACGTCTATTTTGCCGTCGGGATTGATGTTGGCTGAAAAAAAGAGGTTTCTTTTTTCTTCGTTGATTTCCACGTAGCCGGTGAGAGAGAACTCTAAAACCCCAGTCTCTAGGTTAGATTCCGAGTAAATCACTAGAGAGTTTTTAAGCCTAGGCTCGTATTTAGAGATAACTTGGGTTAAGATTTTGCTTAGTTCCCTTAGGCTATCTAGATCGCTTTGCTCTGATAAATTAACGAAATCGGGCATGCCAAAGTCGGGGGCCGAGGCACTGCTACCTTGATGGGTGTTGAGGATAAGGGCCAAGTGCTTTTGGAGAGAATCGGCGAGGGCCTCACCGGTGTTAGTTTCAATATAATTTGGAAACTTGCTGGCGTTGCGAATCCTTTCCAATAATCTTAGCCGCACGACTTGCACCCCTTTAGGCATTATTTTTTTAGCCTTAGAATTGATTATACTTTAGGTCGAAAAAATTTGCAAGTTTAGAGCGAAATTTATAAGTAATAAAGTTATTGCTGAGTTTGATAATGTAACTATACTCCTAATCGAAGGTTAAGGTCTTATTGATTTGATTTTAGGCTAGTTTCGAGGGGTATAGTTGGCAGATTAGACGAGTTTAGGCTGCAAATAGAGGAGTTAGCTTTAGGTTATCAGGCCTTTGACCTAACCGCTTACAAGACCATTATAGGACCTAGTTTTCCTCTATTGGTTCTACTATCAGGCTGTAAATGACTTTTACTTCCGCTCTTTAGGCTGGTCATGATGATTCTACGCTCATCATAGATCTGTTATCCACTTGATTAAACCAGAGATCTTTCGATGACTCTAATCCTGTGGCCCCGCCCGCTTAACCGTTTATAAGTGCTAAAAAAACCTCGAAGGTCGTAAGGGGCTTATACGGAAATTAATGCTTTCGTCTTTTATTCGATCTTGTTTCGCTAATTAAGGATTGATATTGGCCTTGCCCTCAGTAATTAGCCATGATAGAGGCTTTTAAAAAATTTGAAGGGGCTTATCCTCCTTAAGGGCACCAGAGCTTATGATCGACTAAGTCCTCTATATTTTTAAGTATATATAAGGAGTTGAGGTTGAAACCTAAAAAAACGATAAGCGAGTCGAGGGCTTTACTTTAATGGATTTTCCTGCAATAGAGGCCAACATAGGCCAGAGGAATGGAGAGTCTATAGGATAAATTGGTTAGGTTTTTGCCGATGGTGAGCTGTCTCCAGTTTAAGCTCCAAGGTCCACAACTAAAGCAAACTTCGGGGCTCAAGTAAAAACTTTGGTCTAGTAAAATACCCATGGTTGGTCAATCACTTCAGTCAGAGAAGGATATTTTGAGGCTCAATAGCTTATGTACAATATAAGAGTTAAAAATATAGAGCAAAACTAACTTTCCTGGTTTTACGATGCCTTTACATTAGGTGATTTCTTAAGTTGTCGATATCACTACAATGCACCTTAAAAAAAATTTTCAGCCTTCCATTGGAGAAACGTGCTGCTGTATCAACCTTTTAATTTTAGCCTTTGCCTCAGACTCAAACGAAGAACATATGTTTTTTA
>JAITQT010000092.1 GCA_031288745.1 Deltaproteobacteria bacterium | reverse complement strand
CCAGGCGTGAACTTCAAGTTCTCGTCGACCGTGCCCCAATGAATATAGCGATATTTCTTCTTCCCTGTTTTCGGGTCAACATATGGAGGTTGAGTGGTGGCATAAGTGTATCCTCCATTAACATGCAGCTTGACTCGGTACTGTGCGGTAGGATCTACTGGTCTGCCCATGGGAGCACCCCCTAGCGTTTGCTATACATTGTACGTTAAACTTCCAGGGAATGCAAGATATATTTTCGGCGGCTTAAAGAGAAAAATTTTTTATAGTACAAAAAAATGAAAAGGTCACTGTGTAAATGACAATTTAGGCCTTGGTTAGTTTCAGCTTTAAAACGCTTGACAACTTGATTACCTACTCCCACAAAAATTGCCTTCGTCTTTACAAGGGTGACGACAATGAGTGGTCTTATTGTTTCTTTTCAGACTAAAGAGAAGTAACCCATTGTTCCCTTAGGCTAACCATAGGGTGCTAGGGGCAATAAAGAAGATGATTTTTATTTTGACTGGGGCCGGCATCAGCCAAGAGAGCGGAATTGATACTTTTAGAGATAAGGGAGGGTTGTGGCGTAAAGTTAGGGTCGAAGACGTGGCCACGCCCGCGGGTTTCCGACGCGATGCGGCCAAAGTCCACCGATTTTACAATCAAAGGCGTAAAGAGTTAACCTCCAGCCGGAGAGTACCAAACGCTGCTCATTTGGCCTTAGCTGAACTAGCTTTGACTTTAGATCGCGGAGAGGTTTTTTTGGTAACTCAAAACGTAGACGATCTTCACGAACGGGCTGGGAGCCCCGAGGTTTGCCATTTACACGGAAGCCTATTAAGCGCCTTGTGCCTTAATTGCGGACGGCGTTCCGATTGGAAAGGGGATATGGACCGTTCTAGCTCTTGTCCTAAATGCGCTCAAAAGGGAGGCTTAAGGCCGGATGTAGTCTGGTTTGGGGAGAGACCTTTTCATTTTGATTTGGTCTACGAGATGCTTTCTAGGTGTTCTCTTTTCGTATCAATTGGTACTTCTGGGGCGGTCTATCCGGCGGCCGGCCTAGTTGGTGGAGCTAAGGCTAGCGGGGCTAAAACTTTGGAGATTAATGTAGTTCCCACAGGTAGAGAAAAATTATTCGACGAGGGGCTTTATGGTCCGGCCACGGAGATGGTGCCGTTATGGACTGAAAAATTAATAAAAAATAAATAATTACCCCAAAGTCCTCTAAAGATGAGGGTTTTAAATGCCTTTGGCCCATTATTTGTACCTTTATCACTTGCGGCGATAAAGTAGTCGTAAATGACCATATAGACCGTAGCCTCTCTTATAGCTGGTCTTAGATGGGGTGGTGATCGAAGGGGCGGACAAAGTGGTTTTCTACGCGGATAAAACACCTTAAAAATATAGAGGCGGTCGAGGAAAACCGGAGGGATTGTTAAGAAAGACTTTTAGCCTCAAGATTGGTAAACCCAGGCTGTCTTTGCCTAAGGAGAAATCAGTCAGAAAAGTACGGATTTAAGCTCAATCTATCTTTTATACCAAAGAACAAAATGATTTTTCAAATTAGGTTGATTCACCAAAGTAAGTTTTTGGGCCTTCGAGTGAAGAAGACCAAAAATTACGATGTAAAAGGTAACCTGTTTTCGATTATGAGGATAAGTTCGAATCTATTCAGGGGGAAAAATGTTGCCTTGAACATCATACTCATTATTTTTCAAAGTAAGCGAGCGCAGGTAAGTTGTTTCAGAAGCCTCGCCTGAAATTTAAAGAACAAGTCAAGAATGATCGAAGCGTAAAAACCTCTTAAAATCAAAAGAGTCAAAAAAATTAACTAGTAATAAGGCTCTGTTACAAATTTATGGACTCATATAAGGTGACTTTTTGCGCTTCGATCAAGAATGCTCCTTCAAGAGATTTTTTTGGCCGCTATGGGAGTTTCACTCGCCTTAGGCTTAATTAAGTCTTTTGGGTAAGGGGTGACTTTATTCGTAGCCGTCAGCCTTTTTAACTACGGGCAATACTTGGGCGAGACTTTATTAATTTCGCCGTTCTTCGTTTGAATATCAAAAAAACCCTAGCAGATGATCACTTTTTCGACATGGGGCCCTTTATGTTTATTATCTATGGGTATGTCCGCCTTTGACAATGCCTCTGGTTTAAAATCAGGATACTTTTTTGTTTGACATTTAGATAACCTAATGGAAAACCGAGGGAGTTTAATTAAGTTCGCTTATTTTTACCCGCCCTCTGCAAATGGTGACGAGAGAGGGAGTTCATAGTTTTTTAGACCTGAAATTTTCCCGGCGCAAGGGGCATCATCAACATGGGTTTTCGGAACGTAAAAATATAACGGTTATATTTTGGTAAACTTAAAGCTCTCCTTCCCCCCGAGAGTTCTAATCCTTCAAGGCTACAATGTCTCTAGAGGAGTTCATATAGGCCGCGTATTTTAACGGCTTTAGGTCCTGTTAAAATCTTAGCCGTTAGTTTCGGTTTTTTAGATAGAAACTCTTATATACATCGCGTTTTTTTTGAGTTGGATTTGGGAAAGGCAAGAGAAAAG
>JAITQT010000336.1 GCA_031288745.1 Deltaproteobacteria bacterium | reverse complement strand
ACATTAAAGCCAACCTTACAGCGGATAGAAGGCGCTGCTACAATCTAAAAGAGTGATAGGCCTTTTGGAAGGGCTGGTGAACGGTTACAGTTGGGGAAAGGATAATTACGTTAATTTACGGAAAAGAGAGTGGAAAGTTGGGCAGTTGATTTAAACTGAGATTACCACCTGATTTTACGTAGCCTAAAATAAGGGAAAAACGGGGAGGGCAAAACGGATTTTGATGAGGCCCTCTCCAAGGGAGGGCAGTGGCTGGTCATCACTGTTAGTGGGGGCGTGGCCGTTGGAAGCGGCTTGGTTGAGGTCGAAGGGGCTTAAATTTAGAGGAGTTTTTTTTACAGTTATAGACGTGACGTCGATTTGGCCTGGCGATGGTGCCTAAAGCTGGTAGATTTTTCTGGGTTTTTAAAAATCAAACTTTTTTATTAACGCTGTTTTGAGCAGTTAAAGCTGCGGACGGTTTTTTATTTTTTAGCGGCGGCAAGCTTAACCAAGGAACCAGATTGCGGCTAGGGAATCGCTCTTTGAAGCTAAAAGCGGGGCTATTAAGTTTAGACATAAGGCCCGGGCGTTTCCGCTGACTTCGAGAGTATGAGCGAGGTCGCACGACCTACCCATAATCGTGGGCTATCCTTTTCTAGATGAATTGGTAAGTTGTGGACATTGGCTATTGAACGGTTACCAAATAACGTAGCTTTTTAAGTCTTAGCTATCCGGCCGGCCCCTGATTTGACGGCTAAGGCCCGGTTTTCAAAGCTCTCTAGGAGGGCCACGGCCACCTTACGCGAACAATTTAAGGCATCGCGAAAGGCCCCTAGAGTGACCGGGGCTTCCAAAGATAAGCCTTTAAAAACTTCTAAGGCCAGCTCGTAGTTCTCTTTACTCATATAATAGATATCATCTAAGCGAATTAGTTTTCCTTCTCTAACTAAGCTATCAAAGGCCTCTTTGCGGACGAGCGTTAAGGCCGCCTCTTGAGCCGGGTGGACGGCGGAGGCGGCAGCGGGCGACCAGCCAAAATCGCGGTAGGCTTTATAAATTAAGTCGATATATTGGTTTTTTTCTCTATCAACCTCCGGCTTAAAGTCAAAGAGGCTAATCAGGCCTTGGCTTCTTTTAATTAAGGAAATTTTTTCTAAAATTTTACAAAGTTCGTCCATGGCCGACGGCGGGGCCGCTGGGGCTAGGCGTGAGCGAATTTCCTCCGACGAGGCCCCTGGCTCGCGAGGTGACTTTAAGTGAAAATTTTCTAGTAAAGTAACTAATTTTTGGGTTAATTTTGATAATTCATTTTGGTGGATAAAGATATCTTTACCCAGATTGACTATAACCCCATTTTCCTCTAAGGTTTGGGCCGCTTGACGGGCCTCTACCCCCAAATCGGCCCTTAATAATAATTGGGTCAAGGTGGCAAACGAACCTGGCCTCTCGCTGAGGACCAGTTCGACCCTCTCGCTTATGGCCCCTTTTTCCTTAGTTTGGTATTGATTTATTACTTCTAACTTATGGCGGCGATGCTTTTGGGGTAAGGGGTCTAACACTTCCCCGCCGCCTAGGGTGGCCCTGGGCGAGGCTAGGCGGATGACTAGCCTATCGCCCCTCCTAGCCGTCACCGGTTCCTTTAGCCTAAACTGGACGTAATCACTTTGGCCTGCTGAGAGTTCGTCTCGGCTCATGAGTACGACTTTAGCCGTAGTCTCTTTGGCGGCTAGATGTAGTTTAACAAGGTTCGAGGATTTAACGGTAAAAGGGGAATTGGGGAGGATAGTGAGAAAGGCGTCGAGCATAAAAGAGGGCTTTAAGCTAGAAGGCGAGGCCAGAACATCTCCGCGATGAAGCTCTTGCTTTTTTACGCCCACAAGGTTTAGAGCCGTTCTTTGGCCCGGATACGCGACGTCCACGATTTGGTTGTGGACCTCAATTTGACGTACCCTTGCCGGAATTTGGCTAGGGTAGATCCAAACGGTATCTCCTAATTTAACCGGGCCGCCTAAAAGGGTGCCGGCGGCTACCGTTCCAAAGCCAGGCTTAGAAAAGAGGCGATCGAGGGGCAGCCTAAAAAATTGGCCTGAGGGCTTGGGGGGAGTCTTAGAAAGGGCATCGAAGAGGGCTTCTTTTAACTTTTCTATCCCTTGACCGGTTTTAGCTGAAACCTCGATTATTTTCGGATCGTTACTAAAAACTCCCTTAGTTAAGGCTTTGATTTCTTCGCTCACTAGTTCTAGCCAGCTTTTTTCGGAAACCAAATCGCATTTGGAGAGAGCGACCACAGCCGAGGGGATTTTTAAGAGTTTTAGGATATCAAGGTGCTCGCGGGTTTGGGGCATGGGCCCATCGTCGGCGGCCACGACCAAAAGGGCTGCGTCAATAGAGCCAGAGCCAGCTAGCATACGGCGCACAAATTTTTCATGCCCAGGCGCGTCGATAACTGAGGCTATCCGGCCGTCGGGCAAAGTAAGAAAGGCGTAACCATTTTCAATGGTCAGACCTCTTTTTTTTTCCTCAGGTAAGGTATCGGTGTCAATGCCCGTTAAAGCCAGCACTAAGGCGGTTTTACCGTGATCGACGTGACCGGCCGTGCCGATAACCACATGGCGAGATAAGTCAATCAAATTAACGAGGCCATTATTAGTCTTTTTTGGCGGGCCTCAACATTGGCCGTCTCGATTTCTAGCTCGGAGAGATCCCTAGGCTCTATGGCTAGGTTCATCGACGAAAGGTTATCGGTCTTAGGCGGGAGGGTAAAGGGGGAGAAAACTTTTTTATTTTTGTTCTTAGCATGGCGTTTAGCTTTAATTTTGGGCTTAATTTTTGGTTTACTCATAATTTATCCGCCAAATAAAGCGCGAGAGAGAACTCTGGCTAAAAAGTTTACTGGTGCCGGCTAATGGGCTAAACAATGGAGAGGTAAAAATCACGGCCAAGCCCGTTTAAGTCTTGAGCCAAAAATGGTTTAGCTAAAAAAGCCCGGCGTCAAATTTTAATTTAATAATTATAACACAAATTAAAGGGGAAACGAGATTTTTTTTTTATTTTAGGCCGTATTTGTAGAATTTGCTGGCCCAAAGCCGCCGCCCAAAGCTTATAAATTAAATTAGATTAGCCATTGAAATGATTTTACTTTGGGGGGCCTGAAAGTAAGTTTTTCTCTCGTCTTTAAGAGCATCACGGCCTATAAATATGGCCCTAAGTCGTAAAAGACCTCTAGCCAAGGAGGCTAAGCTCTTTTGCGGCTAAAGAGTAAACCTGATGGCTTCACCAAAGCCCAATCTTACCCATTCTAAATTAGTTGATATTTTTTATAGATCAAGTATAATGACTATCAAGTAAGATGGCAAGCGGTAAAAATACCAATATTAAGTCTCAAATCATGGGCGGCTATAGAAGTTGGAAAAAGTCAAGCCAGATTTAAAAAGCCCCATCCCAGATGGCCCGCTTAAGCGTCTTTTAGCTATACTAACGAACAAAAATGTTTTTATCCGCTGGCGACAAGGTTCAGTTGTTGGTTGATTAGGTTCCCAATACGCAGGCAACAGTTGTAAGCCAAGAGGTGCAAAAATGGCTGAGTAAAATGGAAAAATTTTTCGTTTATGGGTATAAGTCTAATTTAAAGGTAGTTGTTGTCGTTAATTAAGGAGTTCTAATGGCAGAAAAAATAAAAACTCTATCTTTAACCCCCAATTTTGACAAAGGCTCAGGATTAGTGCCAGCCGTGGCCCAGGATGCTTTCACAGGAGAGATCCTGATGCTGGCTTATATGAATAAGGAGGCCTTTCAAAAAACTATAGAAACCGGGCAAGTCCACTATTATAGCCGTTCTCGTCAAGAGCTGTGGCATAAAGGGGGAGGCTCGGGTAACGTTCAGATCGTTAAAGAAATTTACTTAGATTGCGATTGGGATGCAGTGTTAGTTAAAATTGAGCAGGTCGGTGCCGCAGCTTGCCATACTGGGCGTAGGTCTTGTTTTCACTTTAAGCGCCTTAAGGACGGTCAATATGAAGTGCTCGAAGGCTAAGCCTAAAGGCGCGATAGAGAACTCTAAGCCCTCCTCGGTCCTTAAACTAGGCCTGCCCAAGGGCTCTTTAGAGCAATACACCCTATCGTTACTCTCTCGCAGCGGCTGGCGCGTGACTATAGGCTCGCGTAATTATTTTCCTGATATAGACGATGCAGAAATAGAGTGCACTCTAGCTCGCAGTCAAGAGATGAGCCGCTACGTGGCCGAAGGGGTCCTTGATTGCGGGTTGGCCGGAAAAGATTGGCGCTTAGAAAATCAAAGCCAAGTAGCCGTGGTTAGCGATTTAATTTATTCCAAAGCCACTCCGACTTCTGCTCGCTGGGTTTTGGCCGTCTCCGGTCACGGACCCTACGATAAGGCCTCGGATTTAGAGGGTAAAAAAGTGGCTACAGAACTTCCTGGGGTGACTAAACGCTGGTTTGAGGAAAAAGGGATTAAGGTTAATGTTGAGTTTTCCTGGGGGGCTACCGAGGCCAAGGTGGTTTCAGGCTTAGCCGACGCTATAGTGGAAGTAACTGAAACGGGTAGCACCATTAAGGCCCACGGCCTAAAAATAATAGATGAGATCTTAACCACTCATACAGAATTAATCGCTAATTTTAAGAGTTTAGAAGATCCTTTTAAAAGAAAAAAGATTGAACAAATCGCCTTGTTACTTAAGGGCGCTTTAGACGCCGAGGGCCTGGTGGGCCTTAAGATGAATGTTCATAAAGATAACCTTATAAAAGTTATCAAAAAGCTTCCTAGCCTTAACGCCCCGACAATAGCCAATCTTTACGATAGCGATTGGTTAAGCGTGGAAACCGTGGTTTCTTCGAAGACGGTTAGGGATTTGATCCCCGATTTAAGGGATTTTGGAGCTCAGGGCATTATCGAGTATCCCCTGAACAAAGTTATTTAATTTTTCCCGCCTTTAGCTCTTAAAGGTTTATCATAATCTTAGGGAGGTCTTATCCATGTCTATAAAAAAGGCGGGTTTAATTGCCTTATCGCTGATAGTTTTGTCAACCCTATTAACGGCTGGCTGCGTCGCTCCGTCTAGTACTAGGAGACACAATGAAGTGACTCTTAAACCAGGCACGGCCGAGCAACAGGTTGAGGCCTTTACTAATTTAGGTGCGGCCAGGCTCATGCAAGGCGATCTAGCTGGCGCTCTATCAGAGCTATCTAAGGCTGAAAAATTAAATCCCAATAACGTCGAGGTCTTAAGTTATTTAGGCTTAACTTACTACAGCCGCAAGGATTTTGATAAAGCCATCGAATACTACCAAAAAGCCTTGACTCTCGATCCTAGTCGCAGCGAGGTCCACAACAATCTAGGCTTAGTTTATATGGAGAGGAAAGAGTATGATTTAGCTAAAACTCAATTTGAATTTTGCTTAAAAGATCCTACTTACTCTAAACCATATCTACCACAGTTTAACTTAGGCTTAATAGAAGAGGCCCAAGAGCGTTTTGAGGAAGCAATTAAGATTTATCGCCAAATAATCATCTCCAGCCCCCAGTACGCGCCCCCCTTCTTCCGTTTGGGGCGCATCAGCTATGTTAAAGGAGATTATCGTCAGGCGGTTGATTTTTTACTTAATGCCGTGCGCCTAAACACCAACTACACCGAGGCCTATTTTCTTTTAGCCGAGACGTATGAAAAGCTGGATTTAAAAGACGAGGCCGCCGAAAGTTACGGTCAGGTGGTGGTTTTAGCCCCCAACACGGCCTTAGCCCTAGAAGCTCAGATGAGAGCCCGTAAGGTCTTAGGTTATCAATGAGCCTTTCTCTTAGAGATAGCTTAGAGCCTTTAAGGCCTTTGGCTCCTATAGAGTTGGCGCAAAGAGCTAATACAGTTACCCCATTTATGGTCATGGAGGTTCTAGAGGCAGCCCAACGCTTGGAAAAGGCAGGCAGGAGGATTATCCATTTGGAGGTGGGCGAGCCTGACTTTCCTACCCCTGAGGTTATAGTTGAAGCCATGAAAGAGGCTTTAAGCTGCGGGGCTTTTAAATACACTCACTCTCAGGGGGATTTGGAGCTAAGGGAGGCCTTAAGTCAGTTTTATTGGGAGCGCTATCAAGTTAAGCTAGAGCCTGAGCGTTTTATTATCTTTCCAGGCACTTCCCCTGGGCTCACTTTTTTGTTCGGGGCCTTACTCGAACCTGGCCAAAGGGTCTTATTTTCCGATCCCTATTATTCGTGCTACCCAAATTTAGTGGGTTTTTTTGGCGGCCGCCCCCTACTAGCTAAAGTTAAGGAAAGCGACGGTTTTCGCTTTAACCCTGAGGAATTAAGGGATAATTACGATTTTCGTTCGGTAAAGGCTATAATGGTTAATTCCCCGGCTAATCCAACCGGGGCTGTCTTAGATGGTCAGCAGCTAAAAAAAATAGCTGGCTTAGGCCCTCTAATCGTCTCCGATGAGATCTACCACGGGTTAAATTACACTGGTCAGAGAGATCATACCATTTTAGAATTTACCGATCGGGCCGTGGTGGTGGGGGGGTTTTCCAAGGCCTTTGCCATGACCGGCTGGCGAGTGGGCTATTTAATCGCCCCCCCGGAAATGGTTCGACCCTTAAGAAGCATTAGCCAAAACTTTTTTATTTCAGTTAATGCGGCCTGTCAAAAGGCGGCTGCGGCGGCCTTGCGTCTTGCCTGGCCGGAAGTGGAAAAAATGAGAGCAATTTACGATAGTCGCCGTACCTTATTAGTTGAGGGGCTAAGGCGGCTAGGCTTGGGGGTCATGGTCGAACCGCAAGGAGCCTTTTACGTGTTGGCTCGGGCCGATCACCTAAATAAAGATTCTAAGGCCTTGGTTTTTCAAATTCTAGAGCAAGCCGGAGTGGGCCTTACGCCGGGGGCTGAGTTTGGTCGAGGGGCCGAGGGATTTTTGCGCTTTTCTTACGCAGCGAGTAAAGAAAATATCGAAGAAGCCTTATCAAGATTAGCCGCCTTCATCTCAAGCCAGTCATGAGCTAAGAGGGGCAGTTTTTTTAGATGAAGGAGAAATATCCATCGCCACCAGCGGTCTCGGCTGAATTTGTGGTTTCAGCGGCCTTTAAAAATCAATTTCCAGCTCCCCTTAGCCGCGAGGTGGCCTTATTAGGCCGCTCTAACTGCGGCAAATCGTCTCTCTTAAATCGCTTAGTGGGCCGCAGGGCCCTGGCCAAGGTTGGGGCTGCTCCGGGGCGCACTAGGCTGATAAATTTTTTTAAAGTGCGCTGGAATCAAATTCACTCCCCTCTATACCTAGTCGATCTGCCAGGCTATGGCTACGCCGCGGCCCCGAAGGCTATGGTGGAGAGTTGGAAAAAGCTAGCCGAAGATTACTTAACCTCCCCGAGGGGCTCTCTCTTAGCCTTAATTTTAATTGATATTAGGCGCGGGCCCCAAAAAGAGGAGAGAGAGCTTAGAGATCTCTTAATGGCCCTCTCCATCCCTTTTCAGGTGGTGGCCACTAAGAGTGATAAAATTACTATGGGGCAAGTTAAAATTAAGCTAGCTGTCTTAGAGACGGCCATGGGGGGCTTAAAACCTCCTTTAGCCTTTTCATCCATTTCTGGACAAGGCCGAGAGAAATTAATAGAGCTGGCTATTGATTTTGATAGTGTTTGTTCACAAATGTGAACGATTAAGGGCTCGTTCACAAGAGAGAATGTTGCGGTGCCAAGCCTATTGAAAGGGAAGACACGTACTGCAACAATGTAGCCCCCTATAGGAGCTTAGTTATTTTAACATTAATCAAAGTTAAAATATATTGTTGGTGCACTGACCTTAGTAAAAACCTCAAAAGAACTAATGTTAAGATCTTAAGGCGTATGCTAAAATTTGCTCGAAGCGCAAAAACCCCTTAAAAGCAAAGTAGTCTAAAAAATTAACTAGTAATAAGGCCCTGTTACAAATTTAAGGACTGATAAAGGTGACTTTCTGCGCTTCGATCAAATTTAATTACAACTTGAAAGTCGCTACCAGCCGCAACGTGGGAAAAAAAGACTTGATGAACGGTTACTTTTGATAAAATCTTAGGTTAATTAGACGTGATAAGACCAATAAGTAGGAAAAATTTTAAAATAAAACTAAAATTTAAGCCAGTCAAAGTGAAAAAAATAAATCCTAAAACCTTGAAAATTACCTAGGTTTTTAATAAAATTATAGCGGCTACTAGTAGCGGGCTATCCGAATTAAATAGTTTTTAGGTCCTCTTCTGAATTTTAGCCAGACGGGCAGGTGATTTAGCTTGAGTAACAACAACACGGGCATAGAGGTTTCTGTCCGTGATAATGACGTGGAACAGGCCATAAAGGCCCTTAAGCGCAAGATCGCTCGCGACGGTCTGCTTAAACAACTGAAAAGCAAAAAGGCTTATGAGAAGCCGAGTGAACGCCGCAAGCGTAAAGAACGCGAATCAAAACGCCGTCTCCGCAAAGCCCTGGCTAGGCGCGCTCGCCGCACCCCTAGGAGCTGACGCGCCCAAGGTCTATTTTTGGCTTAAATATAAAGGGTGACCTAGATCGTTTGGGTCGCCCTTTGTTTTTTATTCTTAGTTCATTTTTAATTTTCATCGGACTAACTTGGTCTAAAAAATGTTATTTCCAATTGGCTAAAGGACTTTAGCCTATCTTTTTAGCGCTTTGGCCTTATTTTTTCTTGCGTCTCTAAGGTCTTACGGCTAACGATAGAGAGGGTTTCCGCGGGTGGGGGGGCCCGAAATATTAAATAATCGAGGAGTTAATAGTGGATTACAGTTATCTCGACGCTAGACAAATACACTCCATGTCCTTCACCTATCCGGGGGGTGCCACAAGGGAGGGCGCTATGAGCGAAAACGTGGGTATCACGATTTCTAATCATTTTCTTCTCAACCAGCAACTTAGCCCTGGGGCTACCGGTTCTTTTACTAGATTATTACAGGCCATGGTCTTAGCCTGTAAGATCATTCAACGCGACGTCGGTAAGGCCGGTTTAGTCGACGTTTTGGGCCGGGCCGGGTCAGTCAACATCCAAGGCGAGGAGGTGCAAAAATTAGACGAGCTAGCTAACTCCACCATCAAACGAAGGCTTTCGGCCTCGGGGGAGTGTTGTGCCTTATGTTCTGAAGAAGAGGCCGATATTATTGAGATTCCAAGGCAGTTTCCCCAAGGAAACTACGTGGTCCACTTCGATCCCTTAGACGGTAGCTCCAACATAGACGCCAACGTCTCCATCGGCACTATTTTTTCTATATATCGCCGCATTTCTAAAGCCGATACCGAAGGCTCTCTTAAAGACGCCTTGCAGCCCGGTCGCCAGCAAGTCGGGGCGGGCTATATTATTTACGGCTCTTCTTGCATCTTAGTTTTTTCCACTGGTCAAGGCGTTAATGGTTTTACCCTCGATCCCTCTATTGGCGAATTTTTGCTCTCTCACCCCAATATTAAGACCCCTAAAAGGGGTAAGATTTATTCTATTAACGAAGGAAATTATAATTATTGGGATCAAGGAACTAAAAATTACATCGAATGGTTAAAAAATGGCTATGAGGAGCATGGCCTACATTACACCAGCCGCTATATTGGCTCTTTAGTGGCTGATTTTCATCGTAACCTCCTCTATGGCGGCATATTCCTCTATCCGGCCGATATCAAAGACCCCCTTAAGCCTAAAGGTAAACTACGCTTAATGTGTGAGGCTAACCCTTTATCCTATATTATTGAGCAGGCCGGAGGACTCGCCACCACGGGGGAAGATCGCATTTTGGATATAGAGCCTAAGAGTATCCATCAAAGAGTGCCCTTGGTTATTGGTTCGCCTGAGGACGTGCAGATCTATCAAGAGTTTTGCCGGGGTACCAGATCTTGGCCCAGTTTGTGATTTTTGACCTCAAGGGCCGAAAAGCCTTCAACTGGTGCTTTTTAGTTTTATTATCTCTTGTATTAGCCCTAGGCTTAAAGGTCATCGGTTGCCCGGCTTGGCAAATGATAGGTCCGATGCTGGGCGGAGTTATCTCCTCTTGTCTGGGCCGGGCCTCTAAAATTGAGCCTCTCGCCTTTAACATCTCTCAAGGTTTTATTGGGGCGTTAGTGGCTAGAGGCATTTCCAGCCATTTTTGGCTCGACTTTTCTTCAGCCTGGCCTTATTTTATTGGCGGCACCCTTTGGGGTATTTTCCTCGGGGGGGTTTTAGGCTTATTTCTTTATCTACGCCGTCAAGTTGAGGCCGACTCGGCCTTTTGGTGTCTTTCCCCCGGAGGGGCTACGGTCATGATGCTCTTAGCCGGTCAATACGGCGGCGACATGAGGATAGTGGGCTTTACTCAGTATTTTAGGGTGGTCGTAGTTTCTATTTGCGCGGTGATTATTTCTTCTCTTTGGCTTGGTGCTTCTGCCACCAGCGGCCCAATGGCTGCCGGGTTAATGGCTGCGGTTAACCCGTATGATTTTTTATTAACCTTGGCCGCCGTTTTGCTGGGCTTATTTTTAAGCCGGTATATCCGCATTCCTGGGGCTTTGTTGTTGCTGCCGATGTTTTCGGCCGTAATCTTTAAAAATGCCTTAGGGGTTAATTTAACCTTTCCCTTGTGGCTTTTGTACCCTTGTTACGCTTTAGTGGGCTGGCGCATAGGGCTAGCTTTCACACCGGAAACTTTGGCTCGAATAGTAAAAATTATCCCCGGAATTTTCCTCTCCGTCTTAATTATGGTGGCTGGCTGCGCCTTGTTTGCTTATATCATGGTGGTGGGTGCTGACTTTGACCCTCTGACGGCCTATCTAGCCACTTCTCCCGGAGGCCTTGACGCGGTGACCATCATAGCGGTTAGCTCTGGGGGAGATCTTTCTATCATCATGGCCATGCAGGCGACGAGGTTAATATTGGTTATAACCACGGGGCCTTGGTTTTACGGCTATTTGACTAGGCGGTTTACTCCTACAAGGCGTTGACCAAAATCCTAAGTCAGCTTAGGCCTAGAACCGTAGGTTAATTATAATAAAATACAATTTAAATCAATTAAATAAGCTAACTAAAACGTATAGATTTTTTTAAAGTTAAAAAATTATCTTAAAATTAATAAAATAGTAGTTTTATTTATTATTATTTATAATTTTTATATTAGATTTTTAGTATTAAAATTTATCGCGGCCCAAGGTTATCTTCGATCTTGCCAAGCCTAAGTTTTGTGTGGTACATTTATTTTGCGTTTTTTGGCCAATCAATGCCTAAATATCGCGCTTAAAACCTGGTCAAACGTTTTTGATTTCTATTGTGCCTTTTGGTTGACTAAGGTTTAATCGAGCCTCGCCTCTGATTAAAAAGTAAAAAAGTTCGGAGATGTCAATGTCTGAAACCGTAACTGAACCGGTCGTTAAAACTGAAGCCCCTAGCGGGGTGGCGGCAGAAAACGACGGCAAATATCTAACTTTCCAATTAGCCGAGGAGGGCTATGGCATAGGCATCCTCAAAGTGCGAGAGATTATCGGTATGTTGCCGGTGACTCCAGTACCTCAAACTCCTTCTTTTTTAAAAGGGGTCATTAACCTCCGTGGTCAAGTTATTCCTGTGGTTGATTTGCGCCTCAAATTTGGATTACCGGAAGAGGAGTATACCGAGCGCACCTCTATTATCGTCGTTGAGGTCAAGGGCTTAACTAACAATATTCCCATAGGAATAGTAGTCGATACTGTTTCTGAAGTTATTAATATCCAATCTCATGAGATTGAGCCACCTCCGGCCTTTGGCTCGACTATTGATATGAACTTTATCCTCGGCATGGCTAAGACCGGAGACGGGGTTAAGATACTACTTAACATTGATTTTGTCCTCTCAGCCGACGAACTGGGGGCCATGTGATAGACCTTGAGCCTTTTTGCTGGGTTTTTTAGGCACTTGGAGCTTTATAAAAACCCTTTTGCGAGGGCCCGAGGCTCGTCCGGTTTTGGGAGCTGAGGGACCTTTTTTTTTAATAAATTTATTATTAAAATATTATAGGATACAGTATGGTTATTTCTATTTATCGGTTTAGTTCTAAAATAATTATGTTTTTAGCTATAATTATGGTCGCTAGCTCTTGTGCCCCTCGCTATGAGTTTAGGGCCGTCCCCATGCGCCCTATAGAGGGTTACCCCAACCGAGTCTCTTTCCCCGAAGGATCTACCGGGGCCTACGCCTATTATGAGTCGGCCGAACTGATTAAGGTCTTTGGTTTTGATCTAAAAAAGGCCGGAGTGATACCTATTGAACTGAGAGTGGAAAACGATGGGGCTAAATCCCCGATTGTTTTAGTTGAAGCCGCCTTAACTGACCAAAGCGGCCAGATGTGGGCGGTTCTTCCTTCCGACGTAGTTTACCGCCGTATTGACGATCATACTTCTGGAGGCTTGAGTGCTTCCGATGGGGCTCGGAGGACCCTTTTGTGGGGACTGGCCGGGGCTGCGGTTGGGGCGGCCGTGGGAGTGGTCGGGGGTAGTTCGGTAGCCGAGGCCACGGCCAAAGGGGCGGCCGCTGGTGCCGGCCTTGGGGTGGCTTCCTCGGTTATTGAATCAGGGCTAGACGATGAGGATAAGAGTAACGATGTCTATAGGGATTTTTCTAAACGCTCTGTTGAGCACTTAGTTGTGGCCCCGGGGGATTCGACAAACGGGCTCTTATATTTTCCAGCCGAGGCCTCTAGGCCGGCTAAGCTTAATCTTAAGCTCAGAATCGGCTCGACCACCCGAAAAGTTTCGCTGCGCTTATAAACAATTTAAGCCTTACGGCGGCTTAAGGCTGGCCCCCCCCTCTTCTGTGGGGGCCGGGCTTAAAATTTAATAGCTTGGGCCAGAGCGGCCTAAAGGCGAATTGGGCCATGACTTTAGGGTTTTTTGAAGCCGCGCTAGGGCGCTTAGGCCGGGTAGGCATTAAGTTTTTTAAAAGGCGCATTGAACAAGCCTCTTTTGCCGGTCGGCTCTATATTGAGGGGTTAATTGGCTTTAAGGGCTCAAGGCCGCGTAGAAGGCTTATCCGCAAGCTCACTCTTTATCAGATCCTTATTGTCTTTAAAAGCTCGGTCTTGCTTTTAAGTATTTTCGGTTTACTTTTGGGTTTTTTGTGGGCCGTTATTTGGTACGGGACTTTGGCCAACCTAGGCGGGGCCACGACCTTAAACGGCCTTCTAATTTCCGTCCATTTACAAGAGATTAGCCCCATATTGACCACTATGGTGGTTATCATCGCTTACTGCGGACCGATGAGTCTTGAGCTGGTGTGGCTTAAAAGTTCCGGGGAGTTTAGTAGTTTAAGGCTCATGGGCGCTTCCCCAGAGCACGTCTTGGGCTGGCCTAGGACTTTGGCCTTAATTTGGGCCTTTCCCGGTCTAATCTTGATTTTTAACCTTTTTGCCTTAGCCGGGGCTTATTGGGGCACGGTCAGCGCGATAGATTTGCCCCTAGCCGAGTTTGGCTCGGATTTACTCTTGGCCGTTAAGCCCTTTAAATTCTTTATGCTAGCGGTCAAGATTTTTATCATTAGCGTTAGCGTCGGTTTTTTTTGTCTTTATAACTGCTGGACTATCCCCGAAGGGGGCTATAACCTGGCCCCTGGAGCGGTTCGCCGGGCCATGTGCGAGGCCTTTGTCTATTCAACCTTGGCCGGAGTTCTGGTGACCATCCTCTATGGCTGAGCCCTTGTTAGCCTGGAGAGGCCTAAAGTTGCCTCTACCGGGTCGCGAACCATTTTGTCCTCCTGACTTTAGCTTGTCAAACGGTCAATCGGCCCTGTGCCTTTATCCCGACGGCACAGCCCTTAAGCGGCTTATCTTGGCTATTTTAGGGCTAACTGAACAAGCAGAGGCCCAAGGGGAGATCTTTTTCAGGGGCCAAGCCCTGGGGAAAAATTGGAACTATTATCAAAGGCTAGATTTTTTTCGCCGCATAGGCTGGTTGAGTTCGGATAAAAAACTCTTGTCTAATTTAACTCTAGCCCAAAATATTTGCTTTGAACTTGAATACAATCAAGGTTTAACGGCTCAACAGTCGCTTACCATTTCTAGAGAGCGCTTAGAAGAACTGGGCTTAGAGAGATTAGCTACATTAGACTGGCCCTCTTTGGTCGGGGCTGAGCGCTGGCAGGCCTTAGCGGCCTTTATTACCTGCCGCAGGCCTGATCTCTTTATCATTGAGCGGCCCTTGTGGCTATTAAAGGAAAAATTTTTTAAATCCTGGTGGCTGGTTTTAGCCCGCGAGCTTAAGGACTTTGGCCGAGGTTTATTGGCCTTTGATAGAGGCTCAAACGGTTATCCCGAGGGCTCTTTTGAGCTAATCGTTGATTTAAATCTAAAGTCTAGCCCTAAGCGGTCTAAGTAGAGCTAGTTAGCTAGCCTTTGGCGGGCAAAGACGTAGAGTGCGGTAAATTTTTTGGCTCAACTATTTATAAGCTCTTTGCGCCCAGGCCCATGTGTTTTACTGGCGAGAGGAAGATGAAACTACCTTACACCTCGGCAGAAAAGATAGCCGGGTTCATCCTCTTTACCTGTTTTGGACTAATCTTGACGGCCATGGTCATCGTCGGCGTGGGCCAGGATTGGTTCCAAGGATACGTGGGGTATTTTGCGCTCTACCGCGAGGGCTATGGTCTATTACCTGGGGTTAAGGTTAAATTTTTACAAACCGACGTGGGCCGGGTGACGAAGCTTGAAATCACCGATAATAATAGGGTAAAAATTTTCTTTAAGGTTCAATCTGAGTTTGCTTCTAAAATAAAAGGCGATAGTCAAGCTAACGTTAAAAGCCCCACTTTAATTGGTAGTGAATATATAGAAATCGTGCCAGGTGGAGAAGAGAGTTTACCGATACCTCCGGGCGGGCAGGTCCCGGCGGTAGAGCCGAAAACTATTGATGACATTATCATGAGCCTCCAATTGGAGGAAAAGTTAGCTCGTTTTGACGAAATTATGAAAAATCTAGCTAGTTTGACCTATCAGCTCCAAGACCCGCAAGGGGCTATCTTAGGCACCATGGATAACGTCAAGCGTATCACCTCACAAGTTGCCTCCGGGCAAGGCTCCTTGGGGGGCTTGATTTCTAAAGACGAGGCCTATAGGGAGGTCATGGCCACCCTAAACGAGCTAAAAAAAGTAAGTCAAAATCTTGAAGGAGTGGCTGCTACTTTAAACGCGGACCTACCTAGGCTCACGGAAAAGATAGATTTAATCTTAAAACAAATCGAGGGTGGCACTAGATCGCTTCCAGAGGTGGCCAGGGGCGCTCGGGAGGGGCTTAGGGAAGTCGATAAGGTCATAGATTCGGTTAAGCGCAATTTCCTTATCCGAGGTAACTTAACCCCCGACCCCATGCCCGAGTCTCTTTCCCGGCCGGCCAGAGAACGCTAAAGATGGCTAGGTTTTTATTAAGAGTCTTAATATTTATTTACCCGCTTATTTTTATCTCTTGCGCTGGCCCGCTCTTACCGGAAGACCCGTTTTATCTTAAAGAGAGTAAAGACGCCCTGGGCCGAGCTAATTATTGGTATTTGCGGGGTTGCTATCAAGAAGCCGAGAGATATTACGCCTTGGCCTTAGAGCAAGCCCGTTTGGCCGATAATGTTTCTATAATCGTGATGGCCCTTAACGGCCGGGGAACGGTCTTACTAGCAAAAGGCTCTCTTTCAGAAGCGGCCGTGCTCTTAGAAAGGGCCATCGAACTATCCCAAAGTCAAGCCGATAGGCCCGGACTTGACGGGGTTTGGGGCAATCTAGGCTTGTTAGCCTTTAAGGCCGGAAGGGTGGACGACGCTCGGGATTTTTGGCAAAAGGCCGCGGAGGAGGCCCGCTTAGGTCAGAGAAGCAATTTAATTTATCTTTGTAACCTAGCTCGTTTGGAGATGAAAAGCGGCGACGAGGCTAAATGGAAACAACTTACGGCCCAGGCCATGGAGGAGGCTTCAAAAGAGGGGGCTATTGAGCGCGATAAAGCCGACGCTTATAATTTAAACGCCCTACTGGCCCTAAAAGAGGGCCGCCGAGATGAGGCTGAGAGCTGGCTAAAAATGGCTCTTGAGCTAGATCGGAAAAACGAGAACCAGTTTGGCCTAGCTAACGATTTAGAGGCCTTGGGCTCCTTGGAAAAACAAAACGAGCAAAACGAGCGGGCTGCGGCTAGTTTTGATCGGGCTTTTTATCTTTTCGCCGCCTTAGGCGATCGCGAGGCCCAGAAAAGGATTTTAAAAGAGCTAGAGGCCTTAAATTCCCAATCGGGCTTTCCTAAGAGTCTAACCACTTATCGCCAAGTAATGGCTAAACCAAACTTATTTGATCCCATTAATCGTCAGTGCCCGTAGCTTAAGGAAAGATAAAGCGAGTACGCCTAGGGGCTAAAAAAACGTAACCGTTCACCAAATCTTTTTTTCCCTACGTTGCGGCTGGTAGCGACTTTCGAGTTGTAATGCGGCCAGGCCTTGACAGCTGCCTAAAAGCCATTAGGCCTGGTGATACTTTGGTGGTTTGGAAGCTAGATCGTTTGGGGCGTAGCTTGAAGGACCTGATATCTATCGTCAGTTTTTCGCCCAAACAGGGCGTGGCTTTTGAGAGCCTGACAGAAAAGATAGATACCTCTAGTTCATCAGGTCAGCAACTCTTTGATCTGTTCGCAGCTTTGGCAGATTTCGAGATGTCTTTAATACGTGAGAGAGCCACGGTTAGTTTAGCAGCGGCAAGGAAAAGAGGGCTAGAACGGGGGAGGCCGATTAAATTAGATAAGGAGAAATTAGTGGACGCAAGAAAAATGGTTGAGGGAGGGTTATTGATTACGAAAGCGGCGAAGTTAATAGGCGTTTCAAGGTCTTTGTTGTATTCAAAAATTAAACATCACGGCAAAGAATGAGCTTGTTAATCGTCATCTGTTACTGTATAAAGTCAGAGGTTGGTAAATCCAACAGTAACATATTTCAAGAGCTGTCCAAGATAATTATGGCAAAACTCATCAAACACCTATCCTGAGCCACTTTCAGGGGGAGCCAGAAAAGAATCTGAAAAAATATTTTTCCTAAAAATGTGCTGTCCAAGACTCAGGGTCTTTGCTACAACACGTATAGGCTAAGAAAAAGTGTGTATTTCAATAGAGCCCTTATAAAGTAATAGTTTGAGGTGCTCATAGCTCCATCCTTCCCGACTGGTGGCTTATCCTTAGGCTTGATTTTGTTGTCCAAAATGTTGGGCCTATCCCAACCAGGGCTTGACAGCTCTTCCTATAGCCTCTGCGGCGTCCTAAAACATACTTGAGTGGTATTGAGCGGCGACTCGCCCAACAGAACAGGGGGAGATGTTCTAGGTTTTTTGACCTTGTTCGGTCGCTCTCGATTTAAGAAATACATCTGAGCTTTTATAACCAGCGGCTTTTATAAGTTGCCCCTTTTTAGCAATTTTTCTTGGACGGCTGTGACATATTTCATTGACATTATAGCCCCGCTTAAGGTCAATTCTCCAGAGATAACAAACGAACCTGGCTGGCATTTGCTCGGTCTTAAAATCCGCCAGACTGTAGAGGTAAAGGTATCCCGCTTCGTTATTGAGTATCAAGCAGAAATAAGGTAATTCAGGTTAATGACTTCACTGGGATTTTTAGACGAATCAAGGCTTTTAGTTACGAAGGTAACGATACTTTTGAAATGGGTGCGTAGTCTACTTCGAATTTTTGATATGCGTCAAAAAGCGAGATAACATAGTCACCACGAGGATGGGCAATTTTGCCAAAGAGTTGTCTGCGAAGATTTTTTAGGTAAATTGATGGTATGAGCCCATTTAGCCATAAGGCGCGACTCTCTGAACTCTTTTATTTGGGCCGCTGAAATCTTAAACAAAATCGTGCTCATCAATTT
>JAITQT010000460.1 GCA_031288745.1 Deltaproteobacteria bacterium | reverse complement strand
GGTTTCTACTTAGCTCTCTGCTCCAAGCATATATTTTAACTTGGATTAATGTTAAAATTACTAAGCTCCTATAGGGAGCTACATTGTTGTGGTATGTGTCGTCCCTTTCAATAGGCTTGGCACCGCAACGTTCTCTCTTGTGAACGGGCCCTTAAACGTTCACATTAGTGAACGAACACAGGCTATGGAACTAACCCTACTTTAGTTAAACGGCCCAAAAATACTTGCTTAATCGTTGGCGAATGCAGAAAAAAGCCCCTCGACGGTCTCAAGGGGCTTTTGTTAAAATAATCGTGATTTTCTTATTACTTATTAATCTTAGCTATCCATGGGCTAATTCCTCGGCTGCGGGTTAGGCCATTGAGGTCGGGGCCAAGCTGATGCAATCTAGCTCAAAAAAATCCCCGCTAGATTTTTACAGCCCTAGATTTTAGCCTCATTTTTAGCCAAGTTTAGAGCCAATAGAGATTAAATTTTGGGCCTTAGCCTACCCAGACCGCCTCGCCCCCGACCACCGTGGCCAAGACCCTAGTTGAGGCTATAGCCCTCTCTGGACAAGTCAACAAGTCTCGGTCTATGACCGTAAAATCGCAGAACTTACCCTCCTCTAGCGAACCAAGATTTTTTTCCTGAAAAGCGGCCATGGCTGCCCAAACTGTGTAGCTTGAAAGGGCCTCGAGGCGGGTCAAAGCCTGGGCGGGGAAAAACCCTCCCTTGGGCTGGCCCTTAAGATCTTTTCGGCTTACGGCCGCGTAAATACCTAAAAAAGGATTGGCCGATTCTACTGGACAATCAGAGCCGTTTATAAGTAAGCCCCCGCGGTCTATCACCTCTCTCCAGGCGTAGGCCCGCTTTATCCTCTCTTGCCCCAAGCGCTCCACGGCCATGGATATATCGGTCATCAAGCCCACGCTCTGAATGGAAACGACCAAACCCATGTTTAGAACCTTTTCATGGTCATTGGGGTCGGCCAATTGATAGTGCTCAAGTCTCCAGCGCCGATCAGTCTTCTCACTGCCCAGGACCTTCTCTATAGTTCTAACAGCCTGGCTTACAGCCGCATCACCTATAACGTGTATGGCCACCTGGTAACCCAAATCCCGAGCCTTTATAAAGATTTCTTCTAAAGATTCATCACTATGCGCATGAGCCCCCCTATGGTATGGTCTATCGGTGTAATCTTCGTTCAGCCAGGCGCTACGAGAGCCTAAAGAGCCGTCGGAAAAGACCTTTATTCCGTCAATAGCTAATTTAGAGCCCCATAAGTCTGCTCGTGGACAAAGATTTAAATCATCAGGGCAAGGAAAAGCGATGTAATAAAGCCTTAGGCGGCTTTTTATCCTCCCGCCCTGCAGCGCTTCCACTATGCGCGGAAGCTCGCTAGGCTTAAAAGCAAGATCTATTAAGGTGGTTAGGCCGTATTTTAAAGTAAGCGCCTCAGCTCTAATAAAAGATTCTACATAATCTAAGCCATCATTGGGGCTCATAGCCGAATAGATCAAATTCATAGCCTGACCAATAAAAATTCCGCTTAAAGAGCCATCCACCCCTCTAATGACCTCTCCGCCCTTAATCGGCTTAAGTTCGGCCGTCAAGCCAGCCGCCTCCAAGGCCTTGGAGTTAACCCAAATAGTATGCTTATCAATTCTATCTAAGACCACTGGATTTTGAGGGGCCGCTTTATCAAGGTCAAGGTTAGTGGGCCAGCCGCCAGGCCAGCCGTTTTGATCCCAAGCCCGACCGTGAATCCACTCCCCCGGTTTTTTGCCCTGAGCCTCCTTTTCCACGGCCTCTACAATTTGCTCGCGACTAAGGCCTCTTAGATCTAACTGAGAGAGCCTTAAGCCCTCTTGGGCTATATGGGCGTGGCTATCAATGAGCCCAGGTAGTACGTAGCGGTCCTTAAAGTCAACCACCTCCGCTTCCATTTGTTCAGGTAGCGTCTCCAAGGCCTCGTGAAAATCGTCTCCTACGTAGGTTAACCGGCCGTCGAAAGAGGCCAAAACCGAGGCCCTGGGTTTTAAAGGATCTAAGGTTAAGGCCTTAAGCCTCTGAAAGACTGCGGCCCGGCCCTTAGGTTGGTTGGGGGCGACGGTCTTTTGACTATGAGCGACATCTAGAGTCACTTTATACCTATAAATTTATTAAAATTATTAATAATAAGCGCTTTAAACAATAATATTATTTTTTTTTAAACTTAAGTTAGCGATATAACTTGAATTATAAATCTAAAAATTTAGATTATTGCTTATAATAGACTAAATTAATATCTATAAAATTAAATCAAACTTTAGTCACTAAAAAAGCTAAAAATAATAAAAATGATTGTCTTTATTTAATATTTTATACCCATTTTGAGTAACCACAACCAATTGCTCCAACCTGACCCCGCCGCGATTGGGTAAATAGATACCCGGCTCTATCGTTACCGCCTGACCCTCTTCTAAGCAGGCCCGAGAATTTTCGCTTATTCTTGGTTCCTCGTGGACGTCTAAACCCACTCCGTGACCTAGAGAGTGACCGAAATATTTTCCATACCCAGCCGCAGCGATATAATTTCTGGCCACTGCGTCTATCTGGCTAGCGAGTCGACCAGGAGCTATTTCTTTTATGGCTAAGTTTTGAGCTTCCCGAACAACGCCGTAAATCTCCTTTTGCCAATCTTTTAAGGGCTCTAAACAATAGGTGCGGGTGATATCGGCGTTATAACCTTGATAGCGAGCCCCGCAATCAATGATAACCATATCGCCTCGTTCAAAGCGTTTTGAGCCGGGCCTGGCGTGAGGTAAGGCCGCCCTAGCCCCGGCGGCCACGATAGTCTCAAATCCCGGCCCATCGGCTCCTAATTGTTTAAAGTCCCTATCAAGATAATCAGCCGCCTCTTTCTCGGTTGTGCCGAGCTCGATTTCTGACCATAAGTTAGCCAAAGCCTTTTCGGTAATAGTTAAGGCTACCGCAATTAGCTTAAGCTCAGAGGGGCTTTTGCGGGCTCTTAGCTCTCCAGGATCGAAGGGGGAGGGCTTAAAGGAAATCTTAAACTCGTTTCTAAGGATTTTGGCTAGGCTCATAAAACGGGCATAATTAAGGTAGCCGGGCTCAAAGACAGCTTGAGAGCCTTTTTCTAAATCAACTTTTTTGACCCAACTTTGCCCCCTCTCTAAAACGCCATCAATCACCTCAAAGTAAGGGGCCTCTTGGGCTGCGGCTAGGGTAAAGCGGGAGTCGGTTATTAAGTATTGTTTTTGGGGCGTCACTAATAAAGTGCCGCTAGATTCGACCATAGAGTGGTCTGGACTAGTAAAACCCGAATAATACCTTCGGTTCTCGGGGCTGGTAATAAAAATCGCCTTTATTTTTTTCTCTTCTAGTTTAGCTAAAAGAGCCTTCAAGCGAGCTTCAAGAGCCAAACGCTGGGTTTGTTTAAGGGCCACCGCCTTCCTCCGTTTAAACGGCCAAGATTAACACTAGACGCCTTTTATAAAATTAAAACAAACTTGAAACTATTTAGCCCTGGCCCAGGTCGCTCTCAAACTCTTTGATGGCCAAAAGGAAACCTAAAGGCTAAAATTATTTTTACCATTAACCGTTTGGGGAACCTAAGCCGATTAGGCTTTATAATGATCGCAGACAAAAACATTTTAAAAGTATAATAGTCGCCACTAAAAAAGGATAACACCATTAAATTAGTTCATTTTTTTAATTTACTTTAATTTTAAGATAATGAAATGAGTAAAATTTTGCCAACTGTACAATTTGCGACCTAGGCCGTTTTATTCAGGTCAAGAATCAACCTGAACAGTAGGGGTTGATGATAAGTCCAATCTTTAAATTCAGCCTGTTTCAAACGGCTTCCGGGCCCTGACGCTCCAGCGCCCCATTGAGTTTATGTCTTATCAATTCAGGCTTCCAAAAGGTCTGCTCATAATCAATAAGGAAAATGTCAGGCAATTAGCTCAAACAAACACAAAACTGGAGAAAGCCACCGGAAAGCTAGGCCAAACTAATAAAGAATATGAAATCAAAATCTCTGAGCTGACCAAAGCTATTGATGAGCTGAAACAAACCATCAAATAGCTAACCCAAACCAAGAAGGAAGCCGAGGTTAAAGTCAAGGACTTGGTCGAAGAAAACTCCCGTCTGAAAGAAAAGGTCGGCGAACCAATTAAAGATCCCAGTAATTCATCGTTAGCGCCAAGCTCATCAATAAAACCCAATAAAAAAAAGCCGCGTAAGCAAGATGAAAACGGTCAACCTATAAAGGGAAAACCTGGTGCCAAAAAAGGACACAAGGCTCACCATTAAAAAAAAGTTAACCGCAAAGACCAATCAGAAGCGAAAAAATTAGAGATACCTTTCGAACTACCCGACCCCAATCTCCCCGTGGAGCAG
>JAITQT010000459.1 GCA_031288745.1 Deltaproteobacteria bacterium | reverse complement strand
GGTTTCTACTTAGCTCTCTGCTCCAAGCATATATTTTAACTTGGATTAATGTTAAAATTACTAAGCTCCTATAGGGAGCTACATTGTTGTGGTATGTGTTGTCCCTTTCAATAGGCTTGGCCCCGCAACGTTCTCTCTTGTGAACGGGCCCTTAAAAGTTCACATTGGTGAACGGACACCGAGAAATTAAGTGTTTAAGCTTTTAAAATTTACGCCCTCACCCCTTATATCGCCTCGCCTTATGGGCGAGGCGTTGGTATTTCAAGGCATTTAGAGGCTAAATGGGCTAAAAAAGCGACCGCCCCTTTGGCGATCCTTAAGATCTCGGCCCCACGGCTAACCGTAATCTGCCCCCGAGCGACCGCCAGTCCTATCAAATTATTTAGCCTCTGATTAGGGCAAAAATCGTTAGTGACTTTATTCTCTTTTTTAAGATAGTTTTCTATAAAGCTACTATTTATTGGAAAATTCTTATAAATAAAATTATCTTTATCGTTTTGATCTATTTTTTCTTCTATTTTAATTAAATCACAGTCTAATTTTAACTTAAAAACCCTACTTAATATTTTTTCCAAGCTCAGTCCAAAAAAAACATGAACCTTGATTAACTTTTCAAAAAACGGTAAATGAGACTTTTCAGCCCACATAAGCCGTAAGGCCTGATCGGGCATTAAAAAATACTCTGCGAATTTCTCCGCCTCCATTTGCGCGACAGGTTCTTCGTCTACAAGAGAAACCCGGTAACTCTCTGGACGCATAATCAAAGAGCCCAATTCAGCTGCCAAGAGAAAGCGACAACGATTCCAACTATCTTTTAAGTTTACCGCTATCAGCGGCCCGCCCGGCTCTTTTTCAGACATTGAAAGACTATGAAAATTGGCGTAGGCCACTCTTTTGCAAAAGACCTTAATCCCCTTTTCTTCTAAGAGCGATTGAATATCATCAATAGCCTTGGTCGGATCTATTTCCATAGCCGCTCGGCAAGCTAACGCAGCCGCAGTTGGTCCTACCCAAGCTCTAGAGCCAATCAAATCAGCGATAGCCAGAGGTCTAAAATCAGCCGCTTTTTTTTCCAAATCGCGGTAGTCTTCAAGATAGATGGAAAGTTTACCCAATAAAAAGCTTCTTTGCCCTCTACTCAAAGGCTGCGAAGAACTCAAGCGGAACCTTACAGCCTCCCTAGATTTGACGGAAAAAAACAAATCGTAGCTTCTAACCTCAAAGGCCCGGCGCATGGCATGGAGGGCCGCCATATCGACGTAGCCGCGTCCGGCCTCAAGATCTTCAATGCGCGAAAGGCTAACACCAATCTTTTGGCTCAATGTCTCTTGGCTAAGAGCTTTGGCGCGTCTAAAAAAAATTAAATTTCTTGCTAATATCAAAGGATCCAAGAAAAAACCTCTAAAGAAATTTATGATACTACAAAGTTAGCTATAATTTTCGTTCCATTAAAGCGTAAAAAAAACCATCGGTATCATGTTTATGGGGCCACAAGCGCAATTGGCCCGTTCCGACACAAAGAGAGAGAAAAGAGGACTCCATTTCAAAATTTTTTAAGGGCCTAAAGTCCTGTCGATGAGCGAGAAAACGTTTGATGACCTCCGGGCCTTCCTCACTAGTTATAGTGCAGACGCTATAAATTAAGCGCCCGCCCGGGGCCGTTAACTCGGCCGCTTTTAAAAGCATCCTCAGCTGCATCTTTCCTAGGCGAGCCGGATCGCCTGGATTCTTGCGCCACTTAAGATCGGGCCGCCGCCTTATGACCCCTAAGCCGGAACAGGGGGCGTCTAAGAGAGCGAGAGAGAATTGCCCCAAGTCGCTCGAATTTATGGTTAGTAAATCTACGGCCATTGTTTTAGGGGCCTTAAGGCCTAAACGCTGGGCTTCCTTAACTAGGCTTTGCAATCTCCATGAGTGCTTATCAAGGCAAAGAATCGAAGATTGAGGAAAAACACCGGCTAGGGCCAAGGCCTTGCCGCCTAAACCAGCACAGCAATCAATAATCGTTTCAGGGTTAGCGCAAATTAAAGGCAATAACTGCGAGGCCTCATCTTGAATGGCAAATAGTCCCTGCTTATAGCCCGGCCAGTTCTCCACTCGGCCCTCCCACTTAAGGCCCTTAAGTCCCCAGGGCGATAGGAGGGTCGGCTCAGCTGATGGAGAAAAGCACTTGATAAAGTCGCTTCTATCTATTTTTAAGGGGTTAACCCTTAAGCTTGGGCCTGGGTGTACGTTATTGGCAGCCAAAAGGGCCCTAGTCTCCCTAAGACCTAATTGGGCGGCCAAATTTTTGACCATCCAAAGAGGGTGGCTATAAAAAATGGCCAAACGCTCGACCGGCTCTCTCTTGCTCTGGTCCGTTTCCACTGGCCAGCATGGGGCCTGGGCCTTATCGCGTATTACGGCCATTAAGACAGCGTTGACTAGCTTATCTAAGCCCGGAATAATGTTTTTGGTTAGGTCCACTGTTTGAGAGACGGCCGCATAATCCGGGACTTTGTCTAAAAAGAGAAGTTGACAGACCCCAAGCCTTAAAATAATTTTCAAAATAGACTTTATGTTAGATTTATCTCGTAACTTACTTTCAAAGATAAAATCTAAGCGGCTTCTATGGCGTTCGCACTCATAGACCAGCGCTGCGGCCAGGGCCTTATCCTTGGATGATAATAGCGAACCCAACTTTTCAAGGGCCTCCTCGGGCGTTAAGCTGCCCTCGGAGATCTTCTTTAGAGCATTAAAGGCCACTAAACGGGGGTTATCAGAGACTATTGGGCTCATAACCGCATGCGGCCTATAGGCAGGGTCTTAAATAGTAAAGACAGCCAAAAATCAAATAATTGTAAGGCCATAAATAGCTCTAATCCTCCTAGCCGCGAAAAGAGAGGCATCTTGGCACGGCTACGTAATTTCTAGTTTTTTCCCTTAGCCAAAGCCAGAGAAGGAAAGAACAAAAAACGCACTTAAATTTTCATAAAAAAAGAAAAAGTCTTTAGTTAAAAAGGCGAGTTATCTTAACCACGATATATAGATCTCAAATTTTTTTCGTTTACTGCCTCAAGGGGTTAAAAAACCATTTAACTTTTTTCGCCAAATGTCGATTAGTATACCAAAGCCAAGCGACCTAGTTGATAGTGGTCGCCTCAGACCGTAAACGCCGGCCCGGCGTGAAGAGCCAATATCTCCGACGGGCTTAATCTTGGCTTTTCGCCTAAAAAGCGTAGTTTTAGTTTTTTTGGCTATTCGCGATTTAGCCGACCAAACCGAAGAGACCCGGACATCTCTTTTTTAGGTCGGCCCGGTTCTTTAGCGCGACTACCTCAATTCTGGAGGTCACAGTATGGCGCAAATTTCGATGCTTGATAAAATCGGCCTTAACATTGATCAGGTCTCCCAAATGACGGGAGTTAAAAAGACCACTCTGAGGTACTGGGAGAAGGAATTTTCCGATTATTTAAAACCGGAAAGAACCGACAGTAAACGCCGTCAATATTCCCTTGAAGAAGTGGAAAAAGTAGCGGTGCTTAAGCAGTTGATAGAGGAGGAGAAGTATAAGTCTGCTGGAGTCAGACTCAAATTGGGCTTAATTGGCTCGTCCTCAATAGGTCAACCCCTACAATCCCCGCCGGATAGGGCCTTTCAAGTTGAAGGGAGCGAGAACCAGGAATCCTCCGGTTCGCCCGACGGCTAACCTGGGGCAAACCATATGAAAAAAAGGGGATAATTATTTTTAATATATCTTATTTAAGAATTATTATCCTCGATTATCTTCAAAATGGTTTAAGCCAGGGAAGGCATTTATAGACCAAGGACGGCTAACCAAAAAAAGGAACGGTCTTATAGGCCGTTCTTTTTTTTATATAAAATTAAGCCTATAAAATATTAATTTAAGTTTGATCAAAGCTAAAAAAACCTCTTAAAAGTAAACTAGTAAAAAAAATTAACCATTAATAAGACTATATTATAAATTCATTGACTGATAAAGGGGGTTTTTTGCATTTCACTCAAGTTTTAGAAAATATCGCCCTTTCGGGGTAAACTCAGAACCATTTCGAACTAAAAAAAGGGCTAACTAACCCGAACCAATAAAACAGTGGCCGCAGCGGCCAACCCTTCCCCTCGGCCAACAAAGCCTAAGCCTTCGGTAGTCTTACCTTTAAGGTTAAAAAGAGAGTTTTCCTGACCCATGGCTTTAGCCATAGATTCAATCATAGCCTCTCCATAGTCTGAGATCTTAGGGCTAGGCCCAATAAGAGTTAAATCAGCATTAACCAAAGCGTAGCCACAGCTTTTAACCTTATTAAAAGCCATAGCCAACAAATCTACCCCGCAGGCCCCTCGCCAACGCTCTTGGGTTGGAGGAAACATCTGGCCGATATCCCCTAGGCCGGCGGCCCCCAAAATGGCGTCAATAAGCGCGTGAATTAAGACGTCGGCGTCGGAATGCCCAGCTAAACCAGGGAGATTTTCGATAAAGACACCCCCAAGCCACAAAGATCTAGTTGAATCTAAACGATGAAAATCCCAGCCTTGACCTACCCTAAGCCTAGTTGGATCAAAAAAAGAGGTCGCTCGATTATTACTTTCGTCCTCTCTTAATGACTCAGTCGCCTCTTGCGCCAGAGGGGACGCCTTAGTCCAATTATCCCCCCTTGATTCTATCCCAGTCGATTTTATCATAGTAGCTAAAACTCTAGCTAAAGTTAAATCTTCAAGCCTAGTTATCTTAAGATTGGTTACCGAGCTTTCCACCAACTTAACCGGAAGACCTAAGGCTTCAACTAAGCTGGCTTCGTCGGTAGCTGATTCTAAACTGCGGCTTTGTAAAGCTCTAACTAAGATATTTTTTCTAAAGCCCTGAGGGGTTTGCGCCCTCCACAAGCAGGTCCGATCAACTGTTTTTAGGACATTTAAATCCTTATCTGAAAGTTTTAAAGTATCGCTAACTCTAACCGCCGCGATAGCTGCGCCAAACTGGTAGGCCTTATTGATAACCTCGTCGACGACGTAGCGTGAGACCAAGGGTCTTACCCCGTCGTGAACTAAAACCACTTCTGATTGTGGATTAACCTCTCTTAGGGCTCGTAAGGTCGATTGCGCTCTACTCTCTCCTCCGATAATCACCTTAATTTTAGGCCACGTTTCAAATAAAGCCTCAAATTCAGTTAGCCAATCTCTAGGCGCAGCCACGACAATTTCGTTTACGCCATGGTTACTCTCAAAGAGTTCGGCGCTAGTTTCAATGACACTTTGGCGCAATAGAGGCATAAGTTGCTTGGGCCTAGCCTCAGAGCCAGCCTTAAAGCGAGTGCCTTTACCTGCAGCCACGATAATAACGGAGGTGAGAAAAGAAGGCATGAAAAAAAATAGCCACTAACTATAATAAACTTATGGCCCTAAAAAAAAGAGGGCCGACCCCACTCCAGCGGAGGCCGGCCTTTAAAAATCTCGAGGCGGTCTATAAGCCGGGTTCTGTTCCTTTTTAAGCTGCTAGAGACCCAAAAAGAAGACGACCATTCATCTAGGCGCTGCGTTACCGCAGCGCTCAAGCAACCAACCCGGGGACGTGACGGGCCGCCTATGTCCCCCTATTTGGTCTTGCTCCCGACGGGGCTTGCCTGGCCCGGCTGGTCACCCAGCCGGCCGGTGAGCTCTTACCTCACCCTTTCACCCTTACCGCGGGCTTAAGCCCTCGGCGGTCTACTCTCTGTTGCGCTTGCCCGAAGTTACCTCCGCTGGGAGTTACCCAGCGCCGCGCCCTTTGGAGCCCGGACTTTCCTCTTAGTTAGCTATTGCCTTCCAAGCGGCCGTCCGACCAGCCCCGAGACCTTATCTCCAAATTTGGCTAAAATTTCTTGTGTCCGTTCACAAATGTGAACGTTTAAAGGCCCGTTCACAAGTGAGAACGTTGCGGTGCCAAGCCTATTGAAAGGGACGACACATACCACAACAATGTAGCCCCCTATAGGAGCTTAGTAATTTTAACATTAATCCAAGTTAAAATATATGGTTGGAGCAGAGAACCAAGTAGAAACCTCAAAAGAACTAATGTTAAAATCTTAAGGGTATGCTAAAACTTAATTACAACTCGAAAGTCGCTACCAGCCGCAACGTGGGGAAAAAAAACTTGGTGAACGGTTACGATTTCTGTAACTATTCAGGAGGTACAATTTGTATTTAACAGCAAATTTATTATTTTTCATATAAAGTAAACGTATTACAAGCTCTTTCAGAAAGATTTATGCAGACATTGGCAACATTTAAAATATTTTACGATCTATTGACCTCAAAAAAGATGAATAGTTACAAACTATCGTTTTATTGAAGGGGCCTAAACAGCCCTTAGCCACTCGTTTAATATGACCCCGCTAGGCTAAAAAATTTAGCCCACGTTTTTTAAAGGCTGGCCAATCAAAAAAATCTTACTGAGTAATTAATGAGCTTAAAGATGCTTTTTTAGGCTTAATTTTACTAGTTTCCAAAAAACTTAGCCAAGATTGTTCTGCTTTATGGATATTAATTAAGATAAATTTAACAATGTTTTGTAATTTTTCTGTATCAACATTTAAAATTTTAAGAATATTTGATAAATTAATTTCCATGTGTTCAAGTTTTAAGATGAAACCTGATTTATGGGCTAAATTATCAGCCAATGACACTAAAGTAGCTATTTTTACGTTTTGGCCGCTAATTTCATAATCATGATGATAAAGTATGACATCCTGAAAGACCTGGGGTAAGTTCCAATTTCTAGCCAAATGGTAACCAATGACCTCGTGCCTCAAACCCAAAATGTTTTCAGCCTCTTTAAGAGATAAACCGGAATTAACCAAGTCATTTAGCTGTTGAAAATGGACCGGAAACTTACTAACTAAAATAATAATTCCCAATTCGTGGAGTAAGCCGCCAACCATAGCCTCGGAAGGGTCAGCCGCGCTAGTTTGCTCGGCCAAAACCCTAGCTATCCAACTCACGGCCATGGAGTGAGTCCACAAAGCTTTAACATCAAAACCGTGGGGCGAGGAGCTTAAATCGAAGGTATCCGACAAACCCAAGCCCAAGGCTAGATTTTGTAGCTCCTCAAAACCAATAATAGTGATGGCCCGAGCCACCGTTGAAACCGGCTCACGAACTGAATACAAGGCCGAATTGGAAAGGCTTATAACCTTAGCCGCCAACGAGGGGTCCTGGGTCAATAACTTTTCCAGATCGCGAGCGCTGGTATTTTCCTCCATCAACAGATTTAACAGCTTAAAAGTAGTCGAAGGCAGGCTAACCAAGCGGCCGATATCGACTATCCTGCGCTGCACCTGGAGGTCGATGGGCGACTCCGGAGAAACTTTGCTTTGACTACCAACGTCCATCGTCGAGCTTCCGATTTATCTAGGGGGAAAACCTAAGGGTCTTGACGTCTTTTCTGGCCAAAATGAACCCTGTTTACCGAGCCCAATTGAGGGGACAAAAAGCGAACTCTGAAGCGCTACCAGCCCCGCTAGCCAATTTAAAATAGCTTTTTCTAAGGGACGCTTTGGAGCAT
>JAITQT010000385.1 GCA_031288745.1 Deltaproteobacteria bacterium | reverse complement strand
TAAGTAGAAACGTTAAAAGAACTAATGTTAAGAACTTAAGGGTATGCTAAAACTTAATTACAACTCGAAAGTCACTACCAGCCGCAACGTGGGGAAAAAAAGACTTGGTGAACGGTTACTTAATATTGAATATCAAATCTAGGTGACTGTTATCTAAACGCCAACGACTCAGGTTTCACTTAGGCCTTTGGTCCATTTTAGGCTCTTTCCAGTCGTTTAAAATTAGTTAAAGGTAGTTAACTTCTCTTTACTAGCGCGGGCTTGGGCTAGACAGGTTTTAATTAGGTTTGTTTCCAATAGAACTGGGTTTAGACCAGAGCTTGTAATATTTGAAAGTTTGGACCAGCTTTTTGTTAATTATACAATAATAAAATTTAATTGCAACAATTTTTTTTATACCATCGGCTTAACAATCTTAGAGCTGAATTTCAGCCATTTACTTAGGATTTTCTTGGTTACAACTATGATAGTCCAGCCAATTTTAAGCATACCGGCTATATTTTATTTTGCTCAGCGAAGGATAAATAAATTTGCATATTTTACATTTTTTAAAATTGTAGGTAAAAAAAATACAATACTAACTTGTTTTTTAATATTAAAAAGCATAAAAATTAATTTTGCTTGGCAGCGATAGCCTAAGGCCAAGATTTTTTGGCGGGCTTAAGCTTGTTTCTGAAAACGCCTTCGGGGGTTAAAGGTTAGCCTATAGGCGGGCCAGAGTTTTTTTAATAACTTCGGATACCACAAGGTAATGAGTTATATACTATATTTAATACAAAATATCGTAGTAAAAGGCAAGTCCCGAAAAACTAAGGCCCTTCTTTTTTTTGGTTTGTCTTGAGCAGGCCTTAAGGAAATAAAAACAATAATCGAGCTATGGGCTGTTTTTTTTATAATTTAATCAAAAAAGTAATTAAATTATTTTACCCATTTTTTTATATAAGGCGTTAAGGCCTTAACAGATCGATTATTCTTACTTAAAACTACAGTCGCTTAAAAATGCGTTAGCTAGCGGCCAGGGTAAAAGGTGATAGGCTTAAGGTTAATTTGCAGCCGCCGGCTCGGTATGTTAAACTTTTATCAACCTCGAAAACCTTGGAAGGAGCGCGAGTGTTGGGAAAATTTTAGGCTCACAGCTCAAACCCAAAAGCGGGCTGGTTATTGGCTATTTTAAGCTTTAAATACTTTATGTATTTTGGTATTATATGGTTATATTGATAATTTATGGTTATATGAATTTTTAAATTAAAATTATAGAGCTTATTCTTTTTTGATTTTTTAGCGCCAGGCTACCTTAATTCTTAAAGCTTTAGTTTAAATTCCTTAGCCTCTGGTAAAATTAAATAGCCCTACAATCGTCGCGCCCGCCTAGGTTCATTCTTTGGTCTTGTTTGCGGGCGTTTGTTTTAAAACTGCTTAAAGTATAGAGGGAAAGCGGAGAGTATCAATGAGCAGGTACACGCCTAAGCAAATAGGCTTTATGAAGGAGGCCCTGCGTTTGGCTAGGCAGGGCTGGGGCATAGTTTCTCCCAATCCTATGGTCGGGGCGGTGTTGACCAAGCGCGGTCAAATTATAGCTAAGGCTTGGCACACTGGCCCGGGTCGGCCCCACGCTGAGGCTGCTGTTTTAAACGAGGCTGGCCGGGCGGCTAAAGGCTCGGAACTTTTCGTTAACTTAGAGCCTTGTAACCATTACGGTCGTACCGGGCCTTGTTCGGAAGCTATCGTTGAGGCGGGAGTATCTAAGGTTTATTACTCGGTACTCGATCCCAACCCCGTGGCCGCTGGAGGAGCGGCTGCGCTTGAAAGCGCCGGAGTGGAGGTCGACGAAGGCTTGTTGGCTGAGCGGGCTTGGGAACTTAATCAGTTTTTTTTTAAGTGGGTAACCACGGGTCTGCCCTTTGTCATTTTAAAGACTGCAGCTAGTTTAGACGGTAAAATCGCCACCGTTACGGGAGATTCTCGATGGATTAGCTCAAAGTCGGCCCGAAATTTTGTCCACGATATTAGAGCAGGGGTCGACGCAATTTTGGTGGGACGCAACACCGCCTTTAAAGATGACCCTGAGCTTTCGGCTAGACCTTGGGGGTGCCGGAAAATGCATAACCAGCCTTGGCGGGTGGTGCTCGATCCGTATCTGAGGCTAGATAGGACTCTAAAGATTTTTAATCCCGAATTAGGTGGGCCCACGGTTATTTGTTGCTCAGAGCAAGCTGATAAGTCTTCCAAAGAGGCTGTTAGGCGTCTGGGGCATACGGTTTGGGAAATTCCAAAGGTTAATAGTGGTCTACTTTCCCTCCCAAGCGTGATAGCTAAACTTGGAGCCAATGGTATTCAGAGCACGCTTATAGAATGCGGGGCCACTTTGGCCTCCTCGGCTTTAATCGAAGATCCAGTGGGTGACTTGGTCCATATTTTTCTAGCGCCAAAATTTATCGGCGGGCAAGAAGCGCCCACTATGATAGGCGGACCTGGTCTACCTAAACTTGATGAGATTAAAAATTTGGAAATCATAAAAATTGGTCGCAAGGGGCCAGACATACATGTGATGGTGCGCCCATCAGGTGCATTTCGGCCCCCTTTTTCCTCACGGCCTATCGAAAGCACAGGCAAGGATTTAGTCGACAGCGGTGAAAGGGATATTAAGTAGATGTTTACTGGTCTTATCCAAGGCCAAGGTCAAGTTATTTCTAGGCGAAGACAGGCCTTCGACCTAGAACTGACCGTAAAGCCATCTTTTGAGTGGACTGAGCCCCTTAATGTGGGCGAAAGTATCGCTGTTTCTGGAGTCTGTTTAACGGTTAACGAGCTTAAGGGTGCATTGGCCTTTTCTGCCTTTGTCTCGGCTGAGAGTTTAAAAGCCACTACTTTGGGGCAAATAGACTCGGTTAATCTTGAGCGAGCCTTAAGACTCTGCGATCGCCTCGGGGGTCATTTAGTTAGTGGTCACGTTGATGCAGTGGTCGAGCTATTAGTTCAAACCGCAGTTGGCAATAGTCGCATCTGTTGGTTTTCTTATCCTTCTCATCTGAGCCAGTATATAGTATCCAAAGGCTCGGTGGCCTTAGACGGAGTTAGCCTTACGGTTAACCAAACGCTACCAGATCGCTTTAGCGTTAATTTAATCCCACAAACCATCCAAGCCACCACTTTATCTTCGCTAAAAACCGGCGCGCTGGTTAATTTAGAAACCGATCTCTTAAGCCGATATCTTCAAGGACTACTAAAAGGTAATACGATTAAAACTAGTGAAGGCTTAACCATAGAGCAATTAGTTAAGGAAGGTTTTTAGCCCCTTTAGACGTTTTTAATTGAAGAAACCGTTCACTAAACCTTTTTTCTCCATGTTCGGCTGGCATTGGCTTTAAAGCTGTAATAGAGTTTCAGAGCTTGCCTTAAAGATCTTGTAACCGTTCATCAAGTCTTTTTTTCCCCAGGTTGGGGCTGGTAGCGACTTTTGAGTTGTAATTAAGTTTTAGCATACCCTTAAACTCGAGCGGGATTTGTATAAACTCAGTCACGAGCAGGATATCGTGCTCCTGGAGACCCTCCCCGGAGTGTCACGCATTGGTGCCATGATTATGCTGGCCGAGCTGGGCGGCGACGTGTTGGACTTTAGATCCGCGAAGGCCTTGTGCAGTTGGGTCGGGTTGAGTCCAGGCAACAACGAGTCCGCTGGGAAGAGGAGTAGCGGCAAGACTAAGCACAGCAACGTACGTCTTAAAAGGGTGTCTGGCAAGGTTGGCTGGGCGGCGGCTAAAACGAAAAATTGCTATTTCAAGCAGAAGTGAGAGAGCATCCATCTTAGGTTGGGATTCAAGAAAGCCATAGTGGCTATAGGCAACAAGATGTTGTATGTTATCTACCATATGTTCACCCGTAAAGAGCCATATAAAGACCCTAACGTGAATCTCGAAGAATTGATGGTCAAGAAGAACGCCTCAAAGTGGATGAGACGGCTCAAGAAGTACCACGAGCTGAATTTTGAGCTGGCCTAATAGTGCCATAA
>JAITQT010000291.1 GCA_031288745.1 Deltaproteobacteria bacterium | reverse complement strand
CTGTCCAAGTTTGATGGCCCGGCTCAGGTCTTGTTGGAAAAGGGCCGGCTGAATTTTTTCTATACCGTTAAATATTTGGTTAAAAAACTCGTCCAATCGATAGGGATAAAGTACGGCTACATGGCTTAAAAAGTCGGCCTGCCGATCTAAATTTTGAAGAATATCGGATACGCGTTCAAGACGCGAGGAGATGGAGGAAAGCCCTTGAAGAAAAAGGGTTTCTCTTGGTCCATTGGCTCTATTGACGGTCACATCGGCGGCAATTTTTTGGAGCTGGGCCACGAGTGTGCTAACGTAGGCCCCCCGGTGAAAAAGCGAGCGACTCTTAGCCCCATCGCGTTTAATCAACAGTTCCCTGGCCTCCGAGGCGCACTGGACGACCTCCGTGATTAATAGCCTAAAGTTACCTTCCAATAATTCTTTCATCAGGTAGTTTCTTGAAGTTCTGGCGGCTCGAAGAGTAAACCGATTTTGCCGGCTGAGGCCGAATCGGGCCAACTAAAGCTAAGGGTCAGCCTAACTCGGCCTTTGCCGCGGGCCGTCTCTAAGGTGGCGTCTATAACGTTGCCTGGAGAGAGGGTAACTTCGCGAGAGCCGGAGGAAAAGACCATTTCTCTTTTTTGAAAACCCTCGATCATTGAGCGTAGCAAAGAAGCCACTTCATCGGGGTCAGTGGTAAAATTGTGAAAAAAATAATTCTTGGCCATATTAGTTACTCGTTTTCGGGACCAATTTTAGGTAAATTAACCTACGCCGGGTGAAAATAGCGCGCTCAGCCCCGATAAAATATAGGAAGGAAACTAAATTTAACGAAACTTGCGGCTTTTAGTAGCTCTATTAACGGGGCCTCCCCAAATTTTGATCAAAGCGCAAAAAGTCCCCTTTATCAGTCTTTCAATTTGTAACATAGTCTTATCACTAGTTAATTTTTTAGACTATTGTGCTTTTAAGAAGTTTTTGCGCTTCGATCATACATGAAGTGATTGTGATTTGAAGCTTGATTTCGCTTAGATAAGTAATCGCCTATTATTTCAGCGTGAAATTCATAATCGCAAACGCTTGAATTAATGATGTTCCTATACTGCTGGAGAAGGTACGAGTAATTGTCGTAGTCGCAAACTTTATTAAATTCAGATTGAGAAACAGGTGACTCAACCACAAGCACAATGACTGGACATATCAAGTCTTTCTTATTCAATTCCAACTTTTTTTGCTCGTCAGGCGTATCCGAAGCATTGACCATAAAAGTTTCAAACCAACTGTTCAGTAACCGTTTGTTATAGGAAGGATCATCAATTGCTTCACGGAGGAATTCGGCGATTTTATCCTTTATACCGTCGAATTTGTTATCTCCCTCCCCAAAGAAACTGAGGATGTGAAGTTTGATCGAAGCGCAAAAAGTCCCCTTTATCAGTCCTTAAATTTGTAACAGATCCAATTTACTCGTTAATTTTTTAGACTATTTTGCTTTTAAGAGGTTTTTGCGCTTCGATCAAGTTTGAATTTGTCACTAGGGAAATCATCAGCGACTAATTTTGTAATCTTCTCCTTCGCGTCATCTGGCAGCACAGAAAAATCATAACTTCTATCATACTGGAAAACAGAAGAGAACTTGCTTGATAAAGGGTTTGCGATGTTAGTAATATAAATAAGGCTTACAGCGTCACCATTTTTGGCATCTTGAGAGAGTAGGCGTAAAGCATTAGACAAATTTGTTGAGGCGCTTCTTTGGTCGCCAATTTGGGTCACAGACTTAGCTTGGGCGTAAACCTTCTCACCAGACTTAAGAGTCAATTCTATGTCATCGGAAGCTCCTTCTATCTTAAGGGAAGCTAAATCCTTAATATTATCAAGCATAAGCTTTATGCCTGCGCCAACCTGAAAACACCAACCATAGGCAGATGGTGAATCGTTGGAGTTTTGAGATTTTTTTTTGCTCATACCGTGCGTCTTCTTCTTAATCGCCACTAAAGGCGTCAGTTAGTTCAGCCACTCTACTAATTTTAAGCCAGGAGAATAGTTGTAAAATCGCATAATAATTAAGAATATATAAAATAAACCTTTAGTAAAAAAAAGAATACTATGGTAGCTCAAACCCGTGAATTTAGGTCATAAGATTAGCACACTTTTAAAAAGTGATCAATTTATTTTTCGGCATCTCCTAACAACCCCTCTAAAGAGACTTGATGGCCTTCCACTTCAGCTCAATAGCAATCCCCTTCCTTCGGGCGGGAAGGAGTCAATTCCAAAATTAAGCTGGCCACTATGACTTAGCCTCCGGTATAGGCAGGGCCACGTTCTCAAGCTTTATTTGAGCCGGATGGCCTCCGAACATGAGCTTAACGTCGCGGGCCACCAAATCGTAGCACCTAGCCATAGATTGGCTATGGCTGTCGTCACCGGAAATCTCCTTTAAGACCTCTGAACTTTGGGCCACAACCACAGAAGAGGGATAAGCGACAATGTCTTGAAGTATAACCTTATAATAGTTAAATTGATTTTTAAGGGAAACTTCGTAATCAGCGATATCCCCACGCAAAACTTCGATTCGATCGTTTATTTTATCAATCGTATCTGCAGCCTTGTCTCGGTCGGCTGAAGAAGATCTAGAGCGAGAGTTTAAGTCAGTCTCTAGCTTTCTCTTATCGGCTTGAAGTCTTCTAATATTATTTACGGCTAGATTGCGGCGCATACTGGTGTCACGTATGCCGTAGGCCACGTAAAGAAGACTGCGCCACTGATTTTGAACATCGGCGGCCGTCTCGGTGGCCACTAGTTTATTAAAACGCTTAAGATCGTTTAAGAGAGAGACCATCAGAGTCTTGCGGGCCGGATCTTCGCTTTTTGCGATAAGTTCGTTTAAAATCACGGCCGAACCTGATTCTTTGCCCGAGCCTGAATCGCCCTCCTCGCTCAGATCCGGGCCGATCTCTGGCTCGGCCACGGGGGGCATACCCAAAAACTCGGCGGTTAATCTCTCTATTCTATCCCCGCCGGTTACGTTTACGGCTGATAAAACTAGCCTTAGGCCCATGTCGTCTGATCTAGAAGAGCCAAAGCGTCCGAAGAACGAGACCTCCTTGCGGCGGCCCGGTAAGACCTTGGCAAAACTATCGCGAAAACTTCCTCCCTTAACCACAAAGCCGCCGTGAGAGCCGTGGAGCCTACCACCCACTGTCATTTGAAAAGTGTCCATAGTCATTTCTGAGACGTTGCCAGCCATATCTAAAAGCCCTAAGGGGTTGGGCTTAAATTGACCAATTGGTCCGGGGGCCGTGGGCGAGCGAGTGCCCTCGACCCAAAGCCCGTAGTCGGCGGCGGCCCCGCCAAAGAGAAGGGGAAAAAAAGATTGGGTCTCTAAGCTCTTAGGGTCCACCGCCTGCCCTCCCCTAGCTGCGTATTCCCATTCGGCCTCAGTGGGCAATCTAAGAATGCCCACGTTTTTTTGATCGTTTTCAAAGGAAGGTAAAATAGCCCGGTGATTTTTTAAAAGCCAATCCATATAAGAGTGCGAAAAGCTTACAGCGTCAAACCAAGATATGGTCGTTTTGGGTAATTCCGAACCCGGCCCTATAGCCGAGCAGCCCTCGGTCACCGCCTTCCACTGACCTACGGTTATCTCATATTTACCAATTAAATAAATCTGACCGTCAGCTTTGGCCCCCAAGGCCTTTATAGCGGCCTGCCTATGGCTTTCGGATAAATTAGCAGCCCTAATAGATGAGGCTAAATGAACCCGGTGGCGGCGATCAATAAAACCCTCCGGGTCTTGGCCGTCAGCCCCCAGCCGCAAATCAAGATCGCTTAAGCGCTCGGGTAGAGGGATAGAAACGGCCCTAAAAACCATAGTTAGACCGCAAGGCATAGGTAAAACCAAATCCAATGGCTCTGGTTTGGGATTATGATAGGCCTCTAAGGGGTCGGCTGCCTTAAGCCTAGAAGAACCTAAGAGGATTAGGCAAACGGCCACAGTAATAATAGAAAGACTTAAGGCCTGTATAGTTAACCTCACTCGTCTTAGCTCACACATCGCGCATACCTTCCGAAGGCTCAATATCGGCTAATTTAGTATAGGCGCAGCCAGAAGCGGAGACCATGAAAAATATCGTTATAGCCCCGGCTACTACTAGCTTCCAGGTGGCTAAGTAACAGACCCTCTCGCCAAGACCCAAACTATCGCCAAAATAAACGTTAAGCGCTTTAGCCAAGGCTAAAAAAAGACCCTCGGCCCCTAAAGTGGACAATAAACCAGTCAAAGCCGCTTGAAACATAGAAAAGTTTAGTAGTTGAAATTTAGAAAGCCCTAAGAGGGCCAAAACCGAAAGAGAGCGCCGCATCTTAGCCACTTGGTCAATAGCCCCGCTGGCGGCTGAGGCAAAGGCCCCGCCACCGACGACTATTAAAAGGGCCACGAAGATTACGGTGAAAGAGTGATCGAGCCTTTTAACCAGTTCGATTTGAGCAGCCTGGGTATAGCTGTCGATCCCTTGCTTTAAAAGGTAAAGCCTCAGCCTTTCAACCCCATCAAGATCTTTGGAATAAAGCCTAAACCTAGCGTAACGCTCTGGCCCGGCTGGTTTAGGAGTCCCTTCCCAGCCAAGCTCGGGTACGGCAAAGCCGCTACGAAAATCCTCGGTGTGCCTAAGTAGTTGTAAAGAGCAAAAAGCGTTATAGCCGGGCGTGATATGGCGCGGGATAACGCCTAAAACGGTTAGCTCTAAGCTTGCGTACTCATCGTGAGATTTGCGCCTACGGCCCACCCGGCCCTTAACTTTATCACCAGCCTTAACCCCTAATTTTTCAGCCACCGCCTCGGCTAGGTATATTTTATCAATTAACAAATCAGTGTCTTGGCCAAGCTTATCAGCCGTTTCTTTTAACAGGGGGTCACCCGGCCCGGAAGCGCTAAGATCGGCGTCGAAGGTTGGTTGATTAGGGGCGGCTAAGTTCATGGTAGCCGAAATCGCCCGGGTTTCGGGGACGACAAAGGCCACGTCGGACTGGGTTTTGAGGGAGGCGAAAAATTCCTCTTTAAAGTTAAATGAGCCTTTAGGCGTAAGCTCAAGGTTTCTAGGGTTTTCTAAAAGCCGCGAGGTTAGAGTGCCTATGATGCCATCTCGAACGCCTAAGACCGTTAACATAGGCACCATGAAAGCGATCATGGAAAAAATCGAGCATAGAGAAAATAACCAATCGTATTTATAGCGTTTAATAGCTATTTTTAATATTTTTAAGGTAATGACTAATATCCTTGGGCGCTAATTTTTTTTCTAAATAAAGTAATGGCCAGAGCAAAAAAAAGTGGTCCACTAAACCATATTAAGAAAGGTAAACTAGACTAGTGCAATTCGCTAGTCTTTTTTTTCTCCAAACTTATAGTCTCCACCTTACCCTCGTCTGAAAACCTATATTCCTCCGGGGGGATAACCATAGCCTCAATAGGTTGGTCAGGGCTAGTAGAGCGGCAAAGGAGGCGATAGACCTTAAAATCAGTGCCCACCACTCGCCTATGCTCGTGGGTGGAGACTACTAAGGCGCAGTCTTGACTTAAGCGCAATAATAACTCAAAGACCCTTTCAGCCGTCGGCGGATCGAGCGAAGCGGTGGGCTCGTCGGCTAAGACTAAACTTGGGTTATGCACTAACGCCCTAGCAATAGCGCATCTCTGACGTTCGCCCACGCTAACCTTAGTGGGGTATTTGGTGAGTAGATGAGTTATTTTAAGCTCTTCGGCTAGATATTTCAGCTTTTCTCGCCAGATTTTAGTAGGTATCGTCCCCTTTAACTCGGCCGGAAGAGAGATATTATCTCTCACGGTCAAAAAAGGTAGCAACCCTCCGGTCTGCATCACGTAGCCAAGAGAAGAGCGACGAATAGCCTCAAAGCGTGTCAAACGCTTAGATTGCCAGGTCTTCCATAAATCCTGCCACTTATCGCTGCCCATAGGCTTAAAAGAAAAATCGTCGGCTTCATCGGGTTTTAAGACCAGAGCCATCATGTCTAAAATAGTGCTCTTACCGCTTCCGCTATCGCCTATAAGGGCCAAGCGCTCACCGCTAGAGACGATAAGATTATCCACAGTTAAGCGGTAACCTGCCCCACCTCGACGAATCTTAACCACTCGCTCAAAACGCATTAACGGCTCGCTTAGGAGCATAATTCCTCTAAAGTTAACTTAAAATTAATTTCTTTGGGGGCTAAAATAGGTCCCCCGAAAGAGATAGGGGGGCCAAAAAACCACTCTAAGATTTAAGTTAATTACTACGGTAATAAAACTAAGGGCACCCGATAAAGCCATTCAGAATCATTATAGGGATCGTACTTCGCCCACCCGTCAGATTCTTGATCATACTTCTCGTAGGCCTTAACGCGGGAATTGATCATGCGTACAAAGTTATCCTGTTCAATTGGGCTCATGTTATACCAATCTTGCTCGGTCATATCCATGATGAGGCTTTTATAGGGTAAATCACTTAAAAATTCGCCCATAACGCCCATGTCGCCTAAACGCGTGGTAGGGCTAAGAGTAAATTGATTAGCGTCGCGGCTAATCCTAGCGCTAGCCGATAAGATGGATTGGAAAAAATCTTTGGACTGGGTATCAAGAGCCTTATCGGCCTCTTCTAATATAATTTTAAGCTGAGTTCTTAAAGCACTAAGTTGATTTTTAGTTAGTAGCACCGCTACTTCCACCGTTGGGCGCTCATCGTGGCTACTATCAAGGCGGCCCAAGTCTTTCTCGGCAATCCAGGATCTAACTACGCGCGGGGCCCGGGCCTGGTTCACATCTCCTAGGTATTCAAGTTTAGAGGAAAAACCCATTAGTTTACCAAAATTAATAGCCTGCCCAATAACCTTTTGCGAATTGGCCCCGCCAGCCTTGGCCTTGGCCCTTTCTAGCCTTTTTTCCTCAAGAGAGGCCTTTCTAGCCGCACGGCTTTCTTCCGAGCTTTGAGAGTCAATTTGTGGTTCCCCAACCACTTGGGAGTCGTCCGAATCTGTGACTTCATCCCAGGCTAGCTTAAACTCGTCATCGTCGGTTGATTGTTTAACTTGATCGAAAAATTCATACTCTAAACCCTTTGACATCCAGTTAATGGCGTTCCAAAGGTTACTTGCACTCTCTTCAATGGAATAGGCCGGAATTTCCATATACATGTTCTGGCCGTCAAAGGTCGAAGAAAGGTTTCGATAGGCCGATTCGGCGGAGCGGTGGTTTCTTCGGCCAGCGTAGGTTAGAAGGTGCAAAGTCATAATCTTTATGTTTTTGCTTCTAGCTAATGACTCCAAAGTCGAAGGAGTATGGGTGGTGTAATTAAAGGGATCGTCTAAACGAAGCGGCCCGGCGTCGGTGATAAGGATTATTACTCTACTGTCGTACCCCTCCCAATCAAGATCTTCTATAGCTGCGTTAAGGCCGGCCATGGAGTCTTCGGTAAAGGCATGAGTAGAGTACTTAGCCTCCTCCACTCGCGAAAGAGAGTCTAAAAAGGCCTGTCTATCTTCAGCCGACCTAAAGTCGCTTATTAACCTTGTGGTGTATTCGGTTAGGGGACTAGCCTCAGTACTACTGCGGAAGGCCATCACGGCCAGCCCCACGTT
>JAITQT010000277.1 GCA_031288745.1 Deltaproteobacteria bacterium | reverse complement strand
TGCGGAGTTACCACACCCGGCTTTCACCCAGTCCTTCTTATCACCGCACCCGAATAGGCCTTCTTTCAGGGACATTGAAAAGGGGACACTCCCTATCCCGTGAGAAATTCTGATCTTCGCAGTGATATATAGTCATATCCGTAGTCCTCAGGCTTTTCAGGGGAACGTAATAGGCATAGCCACTATTCCACCCTTTCCCGCTTCCATGACTGTTCTGGGTTAAGGGCCCTTCCCTCCACCGTGATTAGCGCTCTCTTAAGTACTATGACCCTATCCGACTCCCGCGGAGGCCCGGCCTATCCGTCGCCGGAAACCGATTTTACGCCCGTATCTAAGCATAACCTTCGCGGATCTCCCGTGTTACCACATTCGCCCCTTGTGTTTAGGCCATCGCCAATACCCCGTCGGGCTCGACAGGCTTTATCTGCTGATTATCACGTCTTAAAATCCGGTGACGTTGACCTTTAATTTACCTATCGAACAGCGGCCTTCCCCAAAATATTGGTGGGTCACTCTCGCAACTAACATTTCGAGGCCTATTCAGCGTTCACTCGCGTTATAACCTACCCACTCGCGGCCCTCCTGAAAGAGGACTTTACATCCCATGCTCAAAACATTTTGTTACCTCTACATCGCATGGGATTGCTACCGGCTGGAACAGCAGTAAAAGTTGCCGGGTGAGGAGTTTTCACCTCACTAGGCGAAGGTACCTTTCCACGGCGCACAATTTATATTGTTATATAAAGTGCTTTAAGATTTATATATCTTAAAAAAATATAAAAATAATAAATTTCTTCTTCTTAGTTAGCTACATTGTAACCATTAACTAAGTCTTTATTCCCCACGTTACAGCTGTTAGCGACTTTCGAGTTGTAATTAAGTTTTATCATACTCTTAAGATCTTAACATTAGTTCTTTTGAGGTTTCTATTTAGCTCTCTGCTCCAACCATATATTTTAACTTTAGATTAACGTTAAAATTACTAAGCTCCTATAGGGGGCTACATTGTTAAGGTATGTGTCGTCCCTTTCAATAGGCTTGGCCCCGCAACGTTCTCTCTTATGAACGGGCCCTTAAACGTTCACATTTGTGAACTGACACACTAAATCCAAACAGATAAGGTAGCTATTGGCCTAAAAAAACCCGACCATAGGGCCGGGTTTTTGGCTTAGTTTAAAAAGGGGACTTTTAGATATCCAACCAGCTGGCGCTAAACAAAGAGTGACCTAAAACGACCTTGGCCGTCTTAACCACGTCGATCTCTTCCTTCTTCATAGAGCTGTAATCGTATTCCTTACCGTCCATGACGCCATAGACAAGATCAGCGAACCAAGGTAATTTACCAGCGCACAGATCCATTATTGTTTTGTCAAAAGCGTCGACAATACAGCTATACATTCCCTTGCGGGCCAACATACACATATAGACCTGGTTGAGGATAGGCCGGAGGTGATCTGGGTTGCCATTAGAAATATTAGATAGTCCGTTAGTGGACTTAACTGTAGCTCCCTCCTCGATGGCCCCCACGATATCAGGCAGCATCTCGAAAAATTCGAGGTTGTGCATCAGCTGATCTTGCTGGATGTTGACGGGAGTAATAATTGGGTCAATCCAGCAGGTCTTAGCCGAAATCCCAAGGCCCTGGGCAGCCATTAAAAGCTCGGTGGTTAACTCAGCCCTCTCGTTAGCGTCTCTAGCTAGGCCGTTAGGCCCCCACATCAGACCCACCCAGTCGGCTGGGTAATTGGCTACCAAAGGCAGCATAGCGTTGTACCGCTCGGGGCGACACATAATGGAATTGATTAGGGTCCTCTTTTTGCAGACTTTGAGCCCAGCCTCAATGGCTTCGATATTGGAAGTATCGAGAACCACGGGGATGTCGGTGACCTCTTGAACGATGTTGACCACCCAAGGCATCAGCTCGGCCCCGTTCTTTTTAGCCGGTCCAAGGTTAATATCGATCCAGTCAGGTTCGGTTTTGGCTAGCTCTTCGGCCATCTGACGGACCGGGGCAGGATCCTTTTCTTTAAAAGCCTTGCCGATCTTTTTGTTGATGACGTTAAGATTCTCAGCCAGCGTGACCATGTACTTTTCAGCCATTAATATTCTCCGTGTGATATTTTACAATCCCGAATGATTCCGGGCATAACTTAAAATTGACCTCGTCGCTGCGTAGGGCCGCCCTTAAAGCGGCCCAGGTCATAATAAAGAGAAGTCCCCTTAGGCCTTAAACTCTTTTAGAAACTTAGGCAAATGAGCCGCCTCACGCGGACCGATAAGCACCTTCCAGCCGCTAAGCTCTTCTTCCATATCGCCCAAGATCGCTGCTGCGTATCCAGGGATTATAATTGATTTGTGCTTTATCTTTTCAGCAATGCCGCTCTTTTTACCCACGAACATGCCCACGTCGTCTCCAGAAAACTTACCGGCCGACCAGGCGGTCATAACCGAGAGCCCTTCCGTATCCTTAATAAGGAGCCAGCTAGGAACTCTAGAACCCTCTACTTCGCCGGAAACAATAAAATAAGTCAGTGAGAAGTTAGTGGTCACTAAAACAGGGCTATTCTCAGTTGGGTTATTGATTGGGTAAATACCCTCCACCACGGTCATGGGCCTCTGTGGATCGGTAAAGATGTTTAGTCTAGCTAGTAGTAGCGGGAAGACCAGAGAGCCGTCAAACTCAGATAGCACTAGTATGCCGCCGTATTTAGCAACCAAAGAAGAGGCCACAGCCACTTGCAAGCCCAAATCAGGGGTTATCTCGCAAGGGAAAGCAATGGTCCCGTAACCATAATCGCGGTTTTGACCAACTAAAGCCGCTCTACGAATGGCGATACTATCTTGCAAGACGCCCTTGGGGGTGCGGGCCCCACTATCAATGACCAAATCCTTAACTCCAGCCTCGTTGAGAGCTTTAGTTAATACGGCCACTTCGTCGATATCCTTAGCCTTAAGCCAGACCGGAACCTTAGCTTCCGCCGCTACAGCAGCTACGTCTTTAATATTTGCTGCCGTAGCTGGGCCAATTAAAGGATTCTTACCAGCTAAAACAGCTGCAGCGGCCTTTAAGGCAGAGGGATCTTCGCTATAGAGGGCCACGCTAAAATCACTGTTGTCAATAACGGCCTTGGCCGCAGCGGCCAAATTAGGTCCGCCTTTGACCATAATCAACTCGGGCCTCAGATTTAGCCCAACGCGAGCGTACTGGAACTTTTGATAGCGCTTAACCTTCTCAGCGATTTCATCGGGGCTAAGAGTGTCCTCGATTAAAGCGGCCAAAACGCTGGGGTTGTAGAACGTTTTTTCGTGACGATACTGAACCGTCTCGCCGCCGACCTTAAAGGCAGTGTCTCCATAGCCGATGGCCACGGGACGGATTGGCGGAGCGGAAGCGGCGGATAGTTTTTCCCTAGATTCGGGCTTAACGTCTGGGCAAGAATCCAGCTCAGCCTTACCAGAGGCCAGGTTCATGGCAAAGGCCAAGCAGGTTGGCACTCCGCATTTTTTGCAGTTTGTGCCTGGCAAGAGTTTAAAAATTTGAATTCCGGTCAGAGCCATATGAAACTCCTAACTAATTTAAGTTTGCCGGGGGCCCGGCCAAGTCTGATTTACTTTCGTCCACGCCAAAAGGAGGCCCTTAGGCGGAGCGGTCGCTATTGTTTAAGGCGATTTATCAACCTCTCGCCTAGGGCAACGGCTGAAGCCGTCGGTAGTCTTATCGCCAAGCAACGACAAATTTTACCTCCGTCGATTTTTTTTAAACCGAACAATTCGTCGAGCCTCGGATTTTGCCTTAAACGGAAAGTCACCAAGTTAGATTCTAGGCCTTTGGTTAAGGCCTAACTTAACATACCGGGGCTTACCGATCAATCAAAATAAAAAGACAATGTATATTTTGTGTCCGTTCAAAAATGTAAACGTTTAAGGGCCCGTTCACAAATGAGAACGCTGCGGTGCCAAGCCTATTGAAAGGGACGACACATCCCGCAGCAATGTAGCCCCCCTATAGGAGCTTAGTAATTTTAACATTCAATCAAAGTTAAAATATATGGTTGGAGCAGAGAGCTAAGTAGAAACCTCAAAAGAACTAATGTTAAGATCTTAAGGGTCTGCTAAAACTTAATTACAACTCAAAAGTCGCTGCCAGCCGCAACGTGGGGAAAAAAGGACTTTGTGAACGGTTACGTTTATTGTAAGGCTAATCACTCCGGTCAGCCAAAAATCAGCCGACCGGAGCGAGAAAAGGTTATCAACCAAAAATACCTTCCATCTCTAAGGCCGGGTGTTTCTTTTCCGTGAGGAAGGGCATAATCTCCTCTTCAGTCACGCCCACGGTTTCGTCAGCAATGCGATCGATAAGATCGGGAATGCCAATTTCCTGGCCTCGCTGCTCAAGCCTAGACCTAAGTTCCTCTTTGAGGGCCTTAGGCATCCAAACCAAGCGCTTAAGTCCGCCGTCGCCCAAAAGGAATTTTCTCTGGATGATGTTATACTTTGAATGACCCACAAAGCCAGGGGCCTGGTTACCGCCGCCCATGGTGCCGGCTAAGGTGGAGAACTTCATGCCGCTAGGAGTCTCTCCAGTGTAGTCGCGGTTAACGGTCATTAAGCCGTTACAGGTCGGTAGCACAGCCGCGATGCACTCGCAACAACCGCAAGTGGTCATGGGGTCGTTAACTAGGCTATAGAAGCAGACGTTATTAACCGCTTGCCTAGAGGCCTTATTGATAAACTCATTAGCCCCCTTATAGACGCCCAATAACGGATCTAAGGTCTCGCCCTTTTCAATAGGCTGGTTGGGGCCAGTAGGGTTAATCTCGTAACTGGCCTTGCAGTCCATCCAGTTATAGGCACCACACAAACCAGTCCGCTCGGGGCTAACCACGCAGACGTGGTTAGGAGCAAAGCTCTGGCAGAGAGTGCAGCTATAGTAGGTTTCCGTGCCCTCGTCGGTCATGTTCTCCACGCGGGCATCTCTAACTACATAGACGTTACGGGCTTCTTCACGGATTTTCTCAGCCTGCTTTTCGTCAGTGTAGATCTTGACCTGGAGTTTATCAAAGACTGCCCCAAAGTCTTGGTGGAGCTTAGCGTGAAGGATAACGCCTAGATGCTTTAAGGTAAAGGCCTTTTCTTTAGCTTCCTTAGATATGCGCAGCATGCCAATGTCGCGCTGACCAGTATGCATTAGCCCCTGAGCGTAGTTAAGCAGGTGGTGGATCTGCCTTTCTAAAATAGGCTCAAAATCCTCTTGGAACTTGCGGCCAGCCACTTCCACCTTGATGGCCAAGGGCATAGAGCCGCCTTCTTTAACGGTGTCAATGTCAGGACCGTAGAGTTCGACTTTCCCGTCCTCAACCTCATTCATATTGGCGCTAGTGACCCACTCGACAGTGGGGGTCTTAGAGCCGCCCCCAAACTCGACGAACATATCATTTTTACGGATACGTTCGCCCTCGAAGGCCGGACCATAGGCCACAGGGATATCAATGTTAACGACGGTAGTCTTAAGGCCTCGAACTTCCACCGACCGCTGAACCATCTCCTCAATAGGCACATTAGCCACCACGTGCTCATAGGTGCAAACGCCCGTGGGTAAAATTTCGGGGATATCGGTGTCGGCCAAGGTGGGGAAACCCCAGTTAACGCAGCCGGCCGCATTGGCCGCCCATTCGGCGTTAACTTCGCCCAAGGCATTAATAAAGGCGAAGATACGATCTTTATTGTAAAGGAGCATCTTCTTATAATCGCCCGGCTTAACCCCGCCGAAGGCCATGGCCGCCCTGTTGGCAAAGCCAAGGGCGAAGACAGCGGCCGAAATATCGGGACCGAAAGGCACGAGACGAGTGTTCCAACCAATCTCAACCCCAGCGTCCACTAGCTGCTGGGAAAAAGTAGTGCCGCCTTGATTGGCGCACATAAAGACGTAGATAGAACGGCGCTGATACTCTAAAGCCAGCTCTTTAGCTGCTTCTGGACTGGGAGCCGCACCGACGATGGCCACAAAGCCGGGGGCCGAACCATCCACGAACTGGACGCCGCGCTTGCGGAATACTGTATCTTCGGCTGCGCCTAACCAGATTTTACCTTTTTCCAGATCAACTTCCTCGCTAACGAGGTAAAAATCAGGTGACTCAACGTAGCGGATGGCCTCCACAATTTCCTCAGCTAAAATGGCGGCCATGCCAGCATCCAATAAGGGCCCGAGGTAGGGTAGATAGTTAAGGCTTTTAACGTGGGGCGGCAAAAGCTTGCGGCACACTTCCAGTGGCTTTTTAGCGTCGGCCAAAGTCTTAACAGGCAGCCCTAGAAGAGAGTAGATGAGGGGTAGATAATAAGCGGTGTTAGGGAACTCCAGCTTTTGATCCGGGCCATATTTTTCCAGAGCCTGGGCGTAAATACCCTCGGCCTTCTGGACTATGTTATAACCACCTTGAATGGCGGCAAATGCGACTAGTTTTGACACGAAAATACCTCCCAATGTCAAATCACATTGATCGTTTAGACCGGGAGAGACAAAAGCTCTCCCGGAGATTAACAAAACTTAAAATAGATTAGGCGGCTTCTATCTTCTGGCGATCGGCCATATCCATCAAGACGCGTTCGCGGGCTTTATCTATGCCCAAGGCCTTGCGCTTAAGATCGATGTGAGCCAAGATCTTTTGAGCGGCCAAAACGGGATCTGGTTCGTAGTCCCACTTGCCGCCATAAAGTTCTTCCATGTCTACTTCAAGGTGTTTTTTGACGATCGGCGAGCCGTTAATTGGCAACGAAACGCCCAACATGACATAAACACCGGAGGTTACGAAATATTGACCAATACCAATGGCCTTCTCGCTCATCCAACCGGGCGCAGCACCAGCTGCTGGTAGATCAGCTAGCTCTTTACCTAGCCCGCCGGCCTTAACCACTTCGGTAGCTGCGGTCAGGATACGGGAGTTATCAAGGCATGAGCCCATATGTAAGACTGGGGGAATACCTACTGTCTCGCAAACTTCGGCAAGACCTGGGCCCGCGTACACGGCGGCCGATTCGGGTGTCAATAATCCGGCCTTCCCACAGGCCATGGCCGAGCAACCGGTGGTCAAAACGATAACGTCGTTTTTAATCAACTCTTTAATGAGTGCCAGGTGAACCTCGTCGTGCTCCATGCGGGCGTTGTTGCAGCCGACCACGCCTACCACACCACGGATGCGACCGTTGATGATGTTGTCATTCAAGGGCACGAAAGAGCCCCTAAAAGTTCCGCCCAGGTGATATTTAATGGCTTCAGTTGAAAAACCAACCACCATTCTGTTAGTATCGGTGGGGATGTTCACTTCGCCGCGGTTGGGGAAGTTATCGGCCGCGATTTTAATAATCTCTTTGGCCTTTTCCAGAGCCGCATGTTCTTCGAAGTTAACGTGGATAGTGTTTTTGCCCGAGGCGCACTTGGCGATGGGCATGGTGGTGATAAATTTAGTGTGATAGCAAGATGAAACGTTGGCTAGGTTCTCCATAACGCACTGAACGTCAACTACCATGGCTTCCACCGCTCCGGTGACAACCGCCAGCTCTTGCTGGAGATAATCGCCGGCAATAGGCATACCATGACGAACCAAAATCTCGTTAGCAGTACAGCACATGCCGGCCACCACGTAGCCATGGGCACCCTTGCTGCGGGCGTACTCTTGCATCTCTGGAAGATTAACCGCACACACGATCATCTCAGAGACCAAGGGATCGTGACCATGAACAATAATATTGATCTTGTTTTTATCTAGAACGCCTAGGTTAATGCGGCCAGTGTTAGGATATGGGGTACCGAACATGATGTCCTGAAGGTCGGTAGCCATCATCGAGCCGCCCCAGCCGTTACCTAAAGAACAGCGAGCGCCTTGCTTTAAAAGGTTCTTATAATCTTGATCAACGCCCATATGGGTACGGTGCATGATCTCGACCACCTCGCGGTCAATACCACGGGGTTTTACGCCTTGCTTGGCCCAACGATCTTGAGTAGCCTGGGGGGCCCGTTTAAGATAGATCATCTCGCCTTGCTGCTGACCCCACTGACCAAGAGCCGTTTCGCCCACTTCAACGGCAATAGCCCACTTATCTCTAGGGACCTGGACACCGTCTTTTTCTTCGGTCACTGGAACGTCAAAAAATCCGGCCACTTCGCGCAGCTTGATTTCATCTTTGATAGTGTAGTCATGGGCCTCGCGGCGAGCCATGGCCAAAAAGGTTTCAGCCACGCTGCGGCCGTGATCGGAGTGGGAGGCACAACCAGCAGCCATGGCCCTAATAAGGTTACGGGCCACGATGGTCTCAGGTGTAGCCCCGCATAGACCAATGCGCGTGTCAGGCTCAGAGCCGTCCTTAATGCCCTTGGTTAATGGCAAACGACAGGGACCTTGAGAACATACTTTACAACAGATACCCTCGGTACCAATGTTACACTGCTTCATTTTGACGGCCCGATCAAAGATCGTCTCGATCCCTTTGGATTGAGCCAAATGAAGCATTTTTATAGTCGCTTTATCGACCGTAACGTCTTCCGGTACGGCCAGTTTGGAGTTAGCTTCAGACATGATGAAACTCCTTCATGGATTAGCCGCGCTTCAATGCGCGATTTTTATAAATTGTGTCCGTTCGCAAATGTGAACGTTTAAGGACCCGTTTACAAGAGAGAAGGTTGAATAAGCTTTTTCGGCTTTTCGAGCCGAGGCGATAAGCACCGCTCTAACTGCATGAAAGCTTTTAACTTATCGCGACAGAGAACCGGAATCAGAGGCGACAACTCCAAAAGTCCTGACATTAACTACCTAAGTTTATTTTCATAAACTTAGTCTTCTGACCTATCAGGCTTCCGTAGAAGCCGGTACTCTTTAGGGGAGCGGTAGTTCAACCCTAATGCTCTGCCAAAAGAAGAAAATTAAATCTCCGGGCCTAAGGGCCCGGTTACTTAATTAATAGCGTGGCGTCCGCACGTGAACTCTATCGAGTTCAGCAATAATTTGGTTGCTGATAATCTCTTCCGGTTTTTCGGTTTGGGGATTCTCTTTTTCCTTGGTCATGCGAGTATCTCCTTGAGGCTAAACTAGCCAGGCGACCGCAGTGCGGTCTGAATTTAAAATTAAAAGAGAGGGCAATTCAAAGGCCAGCCTTCTCTCGACTTGAAGTTTCAAGCTAGGTTTTAGTTAGCTTGGGCGAGGGATTTTAGCCATCCCCCTTTATAACTTCCGCTCCCTAAAAACCAGAGGAGCGGGTTTTATTATTTAAAGACCACTTTTAGGATAAAATTTTAGGTTAAATCCTATTTGAGGTCAAAGAAGCCGAAAATTTGGGTACCCTGCCCCACTTTAATTAAAGTTACGAGAGCACAGGCCTTCCGGGATTTGACATCTTCCTCTTCTTATAAGGAAGGGGATTATTAACAGAGCTTAAGGTGGACGTCAGTCTCTTAATAGTTGCTGCTTACTCGGCTGGCTTGGTAGGCCATGTCTTCCACAGGCATCCAGCACGGACTAGCTGGCCGGGAAAATATTTATCAAGCCGACCAAAACAGCTGATATCTCTCCCCTTAAGGACGGAGTCTTACTGCCCTTGCGTTATACCAAACTCTGATTCAAAGCCCAGGCTCGGTCGAAGAGGCCAATTTAAGAGCCTAGCCCTCTTACCTTAATAAATAATTTTTAAGGTCAATAGCCTATGGCTCACAAATCGACTCAGTCGCCCGCAATAAAATGCGGGCCGCCACGCCGAGTAAATACTTATCACTTAGTTTTAGCTAATTTTAAGAAGTATTTAACAATTATCATCAATTCTCTAAATTAAACTTTAGCCTAAGCGATTGTCCTTAAAAAGGGGCCTGAGGGAGTCTCAGGGCTTCCTTATAATTATACCTTAACAACCGACAATCAATCAAAAAGCACTATTAGAAACAAAACAAATTTCTACATTTTAACGTTTTTAAAAAAAATAACCTCTTAAAGAAACTAAAAAAATTAAGTTACGTCAAAAACAAAGTAACCATTCACCAAGTCTTTATTTCTCACGTTGCAGCTGGTAGCGACTTTAGAGTTGTAATTTAAGTTTTAGCTCCGCCTTAAGATTTTAACATTAGTTCTTTTTAGGTTTCTTCTTAATATAATTAATCGTGGCGCGGTGTTTCAACCATATTTTAACTTTGATTAATGTTAAAATTACTAAGCTCCTAGAGGGGGCTACATTGTTGCGGTATCTGTCGTCCCTTTCAATAGGCTTGGCTCCGCAACGTTAACTTTTGTGAACGGACACAAAACAAAAACAGGTTTTTTTTTAGTTTAGCCGCCGATTAGTAGGCCCATTTAGTGATGTTAAAACGAATCGGCGGCCAAAGAATTTAAGTCTTTAAAACTTGATTATGGGCACGTTCAATTCCGACTTTTCAGGGGCCTGACCACCGTCGACCGCTAAATTGATATAGTCACGGATTAATTTCAAACTTGTGGGATGAGACAAAACAAGTAGGCTAGAGCCTGCGGCCAGCAAATCCACTGCCTCGGTCACTTCCATGAGCACGCTGCGGCTGGTCCGATCGCCTAAGGTTGGGAATTCATCGGTAGGCTGATGAGTTTCCTTCGTCTTCCAAATTTCTTCACCCAAAAAGTTAATGATGGGTTGCTGGAGCTTATCGTCAGACTGGAGCAAGGCGGCCATATTCAAACGCTCCATGACTGAGTAGCAATACTCCATCCCATAACCCAAACCACCGGTATTGGGGTCAATAATGATCTTATCGGGGGTCACGCCCAAATCCATCAAAAGAACGTTAAGCTGCTTAGCTAAGTTAATATCAATGGGGGTGCGAGCGATAACCGAGTGGTCGTAAGCAAGGGCCTGAGCTGCAATAGCCTTGTAGTTTTTATCGGTCAATGGACCAAGAACCAACTTCTTACCCGTAAACTTTTCAGCTACTGCCGATAGAGTGTCCTTATCCTTTTCGGTGTTGTCCACCCCGAAAACGATAACCGGCACGTCGACGCTGTCGACCACTTTACCCACATTAGCCACGGCCTCGGTCGGACCAGTGTTTAAATCGTTGGGATCGGAACTTTTTAAAATCAAAGCCACGACGTCGGCACCAAATTCAACCGCTTTCTTGGCCCAAGCGCCTGGATCCTTTAAAGCGTCGCCATAAACGTCAGCCAAAGGGCCTTCGTAGGCTTCGCCGGGATCCATATCCCAAATCGTAAGACCCAACAAAGGCTTGTTGGGATTAGTTCCCTCAAAGTCGTGAAAATTGTACGCATTTTGCCCGCCTAAGGGGACTTTTTTAACGCCCAATGGAACGACGTTAATTTTACCGGCGTATTTCACGGTGTTAATCTGGAAGGCCAAAATCCACCTCCTAAAAATCAGGGCCGCATACATTTGGATTTGCCGACCCCATGCGTTTGATAATGTTCGAATCGCTTGGAAAAATTTTGGAGTGTCGCGACTCGAAGCGTAGCCTCCTCGAGCCCGTTGGCGGGAAAAGGCGTGATTTACTTTAGATCAAAAAATTTTTAGTTTAGCCATTGCGAATAAACGTGGGCCTTAAATTTAGATATTTTTAAGTCCGGCTAAGCCTAATTAAAATTCTATTTAGTTATTAAAAAGCACTTTAAAATAAAGATATAACGTTTTGGTCAAAAAGATTTAACAAATTTAAGGAGGGAACAACTTAAGCAAGCCTAGCTAAGGAAAGCTATCATGAATCATTTTTTGCTTTAAATATCTTGGAGCTGGCTTAAGGCCAAATACGCCTTAGTTTACCTTTGATCGAAGCGCAAAAACCTCTTAAAGGCACAATAGTCTAAAAAATTAACTAGTGATAAGACTATGTTACAAATTGAAAGACTGATAAAGGGGACTTTTTGCGCTTCGATCACCTTTAAATTTTAATTGAAATTTTTAACTTTAAAGTTAAGGCGAAACCGAAAAAGTCTTAATTCTTATTTTTAAATTAAATCGTCAAAAAAGCAAAGCAAAACCTTTTGGGATTGTATTTTGTCAAATAAGCCAAAAACAATCTCAAATTTATGCTCGCTTAGGAGGATTCGAATAAAAAAGGGAATATAATAAAACTCGATTAGTGAGTTGAATATATATCACGAGGCCACCTTATTTGTCAAGGCCTTTTTTTTATAGTAACTTCAGAAAAAAAACCTTTTGGCTAACCTTACGGTTATCATTTTTCAGACGAGATTAAAATTTTAGTATTTGATTTTTAATAAATTTTGTTCTTTATCCGTTCAATTTAGGTTAAACCTTGTCATTTTAATAGTCTCAATCTTATTCGAGAATTTTGAAAATTTTATTTTTTTACATTTTGAAAAATATATAGCCTGATATCTAATAAATTTTTAATATCTCACCTAACTACTAGAAATTATTAGATCAAAAATTAACCCTTTTTAAGAAATACATTTTTTGTAGATTTTAAACGGTTGCCTGTATTTTTTTTAGGAAAAATTAAATTTTACAAAAATATTAAACGTCCTGCGCCTGCCTTTCACCTTGATTTCAGTCCCAGGCTTGATTTTAGGGATCACTCTTAAATATAATCTTGATCGAAGCGCAAAAACCTCTTAAAAGCAAAATCGTCTAACAAATTAACTAGTAATAAGGACATGTTATAAATTTAAGGATTGATAAAGGGTACTTCTTGCGCTTCGATCAATCTTTACCACAAGCGCAGTAAAACCCACTCTTTCAGGGCAGGTATATATAGCATTGAGGTTTGACTCTTGTTTTCATTCCATAGTTAATTGATTTTCCTTTATACTCGCCTAAAAATCACTATATCACTCTAGTTGAGATTTCAGAATTGAAAACATATTTAAACCTGTGTTTGTATGGAAAACGTTGGAGGAACCGAAGCGGAAGGTTAAGGTAAGAGTAGTCTAAGCAAGGTTATCTTATCAAGGCTTTATTAGATTAACGGTGAAGATTTTTTATGTTCATGCTGGACTACCAATTGTAAAGAAAACGGCGGAAAGTTAATAAAAGTTTCCCCAGTCGATAAGCCAAAAATATAAAGAATATGGTCATTGGGATAAAGGTAATTGCCAAAACTTAATTTTGTTCGCAGCGCAAAATGTACCCTTTATCAATCTTTAAATTTGCAACATACCATTATTACTAGTTAATTTTTTAGTCTATTTTGCTTTTAAGAGTTTTTTGCGCTTCGATTAACTTTAGATTAATGTTAAAATTACTTAGCTCCTATAGGGGGCTACATTGTTGCTGTATGTGTCGTCCCTTTCAATAGGTTTGTCACTGCAACGTTCACATTTGTGAACGGACACTAGAGTTAAGCAGGAGGACGATTAAGCGGCCTAAGCTTCAATTATTCAAATTAAATCATGGTGGCCCTCAGGTTTTTTTTTGAGGGCCATATTCTTTAGTTAGTAAATAAAATTCAGCCTATAAGAGCCAAATGATGCTAAATTTCAGATTTTACTACTCTAACCGTTTACAAGGCCTCTTCAAGACCTTTGTTTTCACTTCCCGCTCGACTGAACAAAGGCCTAATATGGGCTAATGTTTGCATTCCCCTCGACTTTTGAAAAATCCATTAAAGGTAACCTTGCCTATAAAATACGCTGCTAAAATCTCAAATCTCAGTTGACCTCCTGGAAGGGCTTATGAACGGTGACCCAAACTACAGGACTTTAGCTGGCAGATTGAAAATTATAATTTTTATAATAAAACACCTTAACATTAAAGATCAACATTAAATCATTGTATTGAAAATTAATTTTTATCCAAAGGTAACTAAATTTGGCCTTGTGAATAGTTAACTGTTCACAAGGCCTAATCAGGACCTTGTTTTCCACTTCCCGCTCGACTGAAAATAAGGCCTAAATTTTGGATTCATTTTGTTCTAAAGCTTTGGGTTACCTCATCCCCTATTGAGAGCCCTTAAACGTTCTCCTGATTTAGGCAACTAAGATTTAAGTAGCTTTATTCGGCCATAATTGATTAAGCTTTCATAGTCGTGATGGTAGCTAAGAGCCGCGCTCCAAGTCGTAGGGGAATATTTCGTAGCTCTTTTAGGCTTTTTTCTCAATCTGATAGTTGCGCTTAAGAGTATAATCTACTTTAGTTGGATAAAACTAAGTACCTTTATCCAATCATAAAACAACCAGGCTGCTTTTTCCTCTCTCGACCCCGCCGGTTCGGAAAATCAATGCTGCTTGATACCCTTAGAGAACTTTTAAAGGGGAACCGCGATCTTTTTAAAGGTCTTTGGATCGACCCATCCGATTACGACT
>JAITQT010000276.1 GCA_031288745.1 Deltaproteobacteria bacterium | reverse complement strand
GTCTTTTGGCGGCCACAATCGTGGCTTGGAATTTTGCCGAGTCGATAGTTAAGTTTATCTTAAGCCCGGTTTTAAAGTTTTTGCCTCCCGACCAAGGCTTGGTGTACACCGGGCTGACCGACGCCTTTTCAGTCACCTTCCGCTTAAGCCTTTGGGCCGGAGCGGTGGTTAGTGCCCCATATTTTTTCTATCAGATTTGGGCCTTCGTGGCCCCAGGTTTGCACCCTGAGGAAAAAGCCAAAGTCCCTTTTTTGACTATTTTGGCTACCGCCCTATTGCTACTTGGGGCCTGTTTCGCCTATTTCGCAGCCTTTCCAATGACCTTTAAATTTTTTCTGGCCTTTTCTTCTGAAGAAATGCGACCGCTTTTGGCCGTTGACCGATATATGTCCCTGTGTATGGGGCTTATCGTCGCCTTCGCCGTGGCCTTTCAGCTACCTTTAGTCTTAATGTTTTTAGCTAGGCTCGGTCTAGTTACCCCTGAATTTTTAAAAAAATCTCGCTCCTACGCCGTGGTCTTGATTTTTATCGTCGCGGCCATTTTGACCCCTCCCGATGTTGTCAGTCAAATCCTCCTGGCCGCCGCGCTTATTTTTCTCTACGAGCTAAGCATATTTTTAATAAAAAGACAAAATATAGCTTTGGCACGAGCTCAAATCCTTGCGGAAAAGGAGGCGGACTCCGACTTAGACTAGGGCCTAAGGGTTTAAATAGGCTTTATGGCTTTATTTGGGCAACTCTTCTGATCAGCTTTTAAATATAAATTTTGTAACCGTTCACAAAGCCTCCCTAAGACCTATTTTCATCTATACGCTCGACCGGCGAGCTGTAATTAACCTTCAATACTACCCTAACCATACTTGCTTTAAATCGGAGGAAAAAATTATCTTTACCTGGTCATGTAGTTCCGATTGGTTGCCCTTGATCCCCAAGAGGTACTCGGCGCTACAGTTGATGATTAGTTCTGCTATAGACTTTTGGCAGCCTATGGCCTCGATGGTGATTATCACATTTTCAAGAAGATTACTCGAATAGAGTTCTTTGAGTACTAACGGCACCACCGTAAATTCATTTGTTTTCACGCCTACTCTCATCTGAGGGTATCTACAATAAAAAAAATAAACATTCACTCTTCCTCCGTTCTTAACCTTTCTCCCCTTGGTTACTAATTTTTTTTGTGTTTATTTCTAAAAAAATCCGCTTAAAGCGGATTTTTTTATTATTTGTTGATTAAAAATAATACTATTGATAAATTAAAGAAAAAAAAATTAAAAGTTTGAAACAACTTTTACCATTGAGTGGATCACTTTTCGATGAGCGAAGTGAGAAATTTTGGTCTACTTTTCTTTGAGCGCTTTCAGCTAAAGTTCTGTTTATGCTGGATGAATTTGTCCAAACAGAGACGGTTTATTTGTCCAAAGCTAGCCAATAAACTTGTCCAGCGAGAGGTTTGCGGCTAAACATCCAGAGAAAAGCCCAGTGCGTTAATTTTGCCCGCTGGGATCTGTGTGGGGGGGAGCCCGAAAGGGTCTGACCTATCGCGATTTAAATAGTAACCGTTCACCAAATCTTTTTTTCCCTCGTTGCGGCTGGTAGCGACTTTCGAGTTGTATTTTAGTTTTAGCATACCTTATAAGCTCTTAACAGTAGTTCTTTTGAGGTTTCTACTTAGCTCTCTGCTCCAACCATATATTTTAACTTGGATTAATGTTGATCGAAGCGCAAAAAACTCTGAAAAGCAAAATAATCTAAAAAATTAACTAGTAATAATACAATGTTACAAATTTAAAGACTGATAAAGGGGTACTTTTTGGGCTTCGATCAATGTTAAAATTATTAAGCTCCTATAGGGGGCTACATTATTGCGGTATGTGTCATCCCTTTCAATAGGCTTGGCCCCGCAACGTTCTCTCTTGTGAACGTGCCCTTAAACGTTCACATTGGTGAATAGACACATTAAATTTCAGGGCCATAATTTATTCTAGCGGGGTGGGTAAATTTCTTCGGAAAATAGGCTTAAACGCATTATAAGATGGTTTTTTATTTTGGTTCTTTTTCGTAGACAACTGTGGCGTAGCTAACCCCGCTTTCAACCCTTCTTTCAAGAAAATAAGAGCAATCCCGACGCTCCAAGACTTGAGTCTTGGTGGCCCCTAAATCTTTAAATAAGCGCAAAGTAAGATTGGCCGCATGACGTGCGTCTACGTCTAATTTTCCCGTTTGACCAAAGTTTAGCTCGGTTAGGACTTTTAAGGTTTTTTGATCTTCTAAAGCTAAAGATTGAGGATTTTTGTAGTGGGACAGATCCATGCTCAATATTAAAAGATCTTGGGTGCTGAAGAGTTCTCGTATTTTATTTTTTATAGCTAAAATACCTAAATTAGGTATTTTTTGATTTAATAATATAGGAACTACCGTAGATTTAGGAAAAAAGTGGCCGATTAAAGGGATATGTAAAGTCACCCCGTGTTCTCTAGAAAATATTTTAGCCTCAGATTCGGCCAATTGGCTTTCTTTTAAAACTTTAACCGCCTCCGAGTCGGCCTCAACTCTCCTATGGCTCAGCCGCCAAGGGGCTGGGCAAACTTGGGCTAGGCCCCGTACTTGTCCGAAATGGTCGGGGGCTAAGAGCCAGACGCGCTTAATATTATCCTTGGAGTTAGCTGAGAGCGTTTGAAAAAATCTCACGATCATCGGTAAGGCCAAGTCGTGATGTGGGGAAAGGCCACCAACAAAGATTTTTTGCGATTTAGCTAGGCTTGGAGGTCCCTGACTGGCATTGAAAATCGCTCGCTCGACTATCTTTTCGTAAGGAGAGAATAACTCAACGCGACCTTTAAGTTTGGCCGTTACGGGCTCCCAGTAGTTAAAAAGGGGCCAAAATATGAGGGGTAAGGCTATGAGTAAACGCACAAATATCTTAGGTCGATGGTTAATTTAGATTACTATACCAGTGAGGATGAAGTTCCTTCAATTGATTTTGGTGGCCGCGATCGTAGACTAATTTTCTCCATTGTTGGTCTGTTAATCGACCTTGGGTTAGGGGGCGGGCAAACTCGTAGTAAGAATAGATAAAGCCTCTAGTAAGGCGAGGCCCGCCCGATTTATCGTTAACAAAAACGTATATCCGCCTAGGGACCCCGGTGGCAATCTCAAGGCAGACCCCATCAAAGCCGTTGGTAGCCACGTCGGCCACTATGGCCATTTTTAGGTTGTCTTCGACTGAAACGGTATTACCCTCACTGGGAGCTAAGAGACGAGAATTGAACCCGAGGCCTATAGTCTTGATGGTTTCGTAATCAGAAGCGGTAATTGGTTCGCCTCGAACCTCCTTTTGGGCGATCTGGGAGGCTTTTTTTAATATTATACTAAAATCGACTAATTTTCGTTCGTAGTTCTCGGGGGCGAATTCTTGATTTTCAAGGGGGATCTCTGGAAGCAGGTCGTAATCGGCTACAAATTTTCGTAAGGCCATAACCGCATCCAGTAGCGCCTTGAAGGCCTGTGGGTCCGGCTCAACGTAGCCTCTAGGCTTAGGAGGGGCGAACTCGGTAGCCTCTACTTCATCAGAGCCTCCCAGTTCGGCCATAGACTGCTCGGTGTAAAGGATAGTGTCGCGCTTTAGCTCCGCATAAGAAGAAAGGGCCGCGATAAGCTTTTTCCATTGCCAGGCCGCAGAGCGATAAAAGAACTGATCGGAAAAAGAATCTATAAAGTAGGCTTTAAAAACTGAAAGCCACTTGGCGTAGACTGTGACCTCTTTAGCTAAATAAGAAGGGGCCATTTCTTTTAGTAAATTTAGATTCTTTCGATATTGATAGACCTCGTTATTTTCAACGCTTACTTTTTCAGCAGCTTGCGCCCCCAACACGGCCATAACGTCAGTGGCTTGGGGTAGATTTCTGGGTAGCTCGAGAGAGCCCGTTCTAGGGGAGGTCAGAAGGTTAAAGATGTAAGCGTCGAAGGTAAAGCGCTTTCCAGAGAGGCGAAAAACGGGCCTTCTTTGACTAAAGTCGTCGCCTGGGGCATCTTGTCCCGGCACGCTTTGGATCAGTGGGCCCTTTATGTATTTTAAGACCTCTTTAGAGAGAGCCATGATTTTGGATTGATCGTTTATGTTTAAGTAACTTTGCTTGTCTTGAGGGAGACCGAGAGTTTTAGTGACTAAATATCGAAACAAGAGGGCATCGCCGCTATTGGGTACGCCTATTAAAAAGTTAATGGGCTCTTCAAAGCTCGTAAAGACCTTTTCCCGAGCTTGAACGGCTAAATAAAAGATAGCCGCCGCAGAAAAGTTATCTAGGAGAGGGGTCTTACCGTCGCTATCAAATAACTGGAGCTCGGCAAGCCCTAAATAGCTAACGGCCCGAAAGTAGCGTTGAAAAAACTCGCTTATAGTGTAGTGTCCGCGCGGTTTAAACAAAGTGTAGTCGATTTTTTCGCCAGTTAGGGGAGAGGTCTCGGTATTTTTAGCGTTTAAGCATAGACGATATTCGTCGGCAGCAGCTGGGGAGAGGGTGATTTTAGAGCCTGTGGGGCTGATTAGGGCTAGAGTCACGCTGAGCATGTCTTTGATTTGTTTATAGGACTTAAGCGAGGGGCCGCTAAAGGCCCGACTGTTTTTGTTTAACTCCTCTAAAATTTCCTCCAGGGCCTTTTTCAAGGTAGGGCCCAGATAATTTTCCTCAATTTTTTGGAGAACGCCGTCAAAAAGAAGATGAAAAGAGTGTAAAAAAATATCGAAGGAGAGAAAATCAACCACAGCCTCACCCGTTTCGTTATAATAGTCAGCTAGATCGTCAACTTGAATGCTGGTCCTAATTAAGGGCTCGTCTTCCACGACGAAGCCGTTTTTATATATTTTAGCTAACAGAGAATCGTTAAGCTCTAAGATACCCCTATCTTCATCGCCGCTCTCTAGGTTTTTAACGCCCACTCTTATATGTGTTGGGATAAGGTCTCTATTTAAACTTGAGTTATTGGGCGAGTAGTTGACTAAGGGCTCGAAATCCTCACTATTACCCCAGGCGTAACGGGCCTTAAAAGCTTCAAGTTTGGTGAGGTAAGAAGATTCTAAGCTAGTAAACTCAATTAATACTTGGTCGCCAAGAGAGCCTCTAACGGCCACAGTCTCGCCCTTAATAAGCGAAAAGCCTTTGCTACGTAAAGAGTATTTGGAATCAGCCTTCCCCGGTACCAAATAAAGGGGAGGTGAGTCTTTTAAGACCATTTGGTAAGAAATAGGCTCATTAGGGGGAGCTGGGATTTTTTCTAAGCCTTTATGGGGTACATAGCCAAGAATGGTCCCGTCCGCAGGAGAGATTAGAGTGCCCCAGTGCGGGTTAGAACTAGGCTTAAGTGAGATGTTACTTCCGTAGCTTAGGCCGCCTTCGACGTTCTCATCCCATTCCAAAATTTGGCCAGAGACTTTGTAAGTATTACCTGGAGCTTTCATTATAGGTACAATATTATTAATCACTGTGTAATATTGTGAATTTTGTGCTAAAGAAGGCGAAATTAAAATTATTAACAAAAAATTAATAAATAGAGAAAAAGAAAGACAGCTTTGCATTTAACTATAGCCTTAAATAAAATTAAATTAGAAAAAATATATAGGACTGGGCCTTAAGAGAGTCAGCCGCTAAGAGTGTCTCTACTCATCTATTTTAGGGCATCTCGGGGTCTTAAGGCTCCTGTTGAGAGGGACTGGGAGAGAGCTGATTAGGTGAACCTTTATTGGGCTCTCTAGCCCCACCAACCACTACTGGGCCATGTCTGGGGGGCTTAGGGGGCTTGGGAGGACTAGGCCGCCAAAAGCCGTTATTAGAAAAGCAAAGCCAGCCCCACTTTAACCAGCCGATAATATTTAAGGCCAGCCATAGAGCCCAGGCCAGCATGACTAGGCGGTAGACTTTATCAGGTATCGTTAAGACCCAGCCTTGCGGCCAAAGTCCTTGGGCTCTGTCTATAAACCAATTAAGGTTGTGGCCATAAGAGCCGTTACCAGTGACCCTCATGCTTGGCGAATCTAAGAGGGCGTGTTGGAGAGCGTAATATATGAGGGCAATGGAAACGATAGTCCATAAAAAGAGGGCAATTTGAGAGAGATTAAATAAGATTCGCCCTTTAATCCACTCCCCTCTGCCCCTTAGCCCTAAAACGATTAGCCAGAAGGCGGTTATAAAAGAGCCGGAGAGGCTCATTTGACTTAGGCCTACGAAGAGCAAAAACCAGGAGGCGGTTTTTAGAGGGGTCAGCCTTAGGCCGCTTAAAAAAAAAGATAAAATTAAAAGGGCGGCCGAAAATGACCAAAAGAGCACGGCCGGGCCTTGCACCGGCCCTCCAGTAAGAAGGATCCATCTATCGTTAGGCACAAGCAGTTGGTAGTTAATGTTAGCGGCCTTAACCCCTAGGTTAAGAGGGGGCATTTTAATAATAGTAGAAATCTTATCGTCGGTAAGCCAGCTAACTTCAGCTTGGCGAAGCCCGGGGTTAATGGGTAGAGTAACTTTAGGGCCCTCCTCCCCTTTGGGATCGGAGGTCGAAGAGATCGGTAGGCTCCGTCCATCAAGGCTTAGAGATTGGATTTGGGCCCCTTTGGGGAGAGTAAAGACAAAGGGTCCTCCTTGGCTAGTTCTTAAGAAAAATTTAAGGTTGTATTGGCGGTTTTCTAAGCCAGCGATTTGTCCAATTGAAGCCTGATCAATAACTGTGTAAAGGCCCGGAGCCGGCTCGGGCTTGGAAACTGAGATGGAAAGCTTATCTCCTGGCCAGGGCCGCCATCTAGGATTCCATAGGCCTCTAGAAGAGAGGTTATGGATGGGAATTAGACCCTGACTTTGGGCACTCCAAATAGGAGAAGCGTCAAGAGACCAGCTTTCAGCGTAGGGGCCGGCGGCGGCGGTAAATTCGATGGGCTTATCAAGATTTACTTCTAAAACCGACTCCCACTCCATAACCGAAACCCCAATGGGAAAGATGAGGACCATCTTACCATCTTTGGGCGAAAACTGAGAGGTAGTGACCCTCTCTCCTTTTAAAAGAGGCACGGTCACAGTTACCGGGCGCACGGCAGGGACCAAAGAAACCACGGTGGTATAAATCTTCCATTCCAAGCCCAAGGAGACGGCTCTATCAACCATGAAAAACGGCTCTAGGATTTCTTCGGCCCCAGAACTGAGGCTATTGGCACTCTCTCCATCGCCTTGTGCCATCTCCTCTGGGTTTATTGAGGATAAACCAACAGATTGTCTTTGGTTAGGATCTATTTGGTCGCTCTCAGTTTTATTAGACTCTGGCGGATTAACGAAGATACTATTGCCGCTGGGGCGGTTTCTTTCGTCTATCCCTGAGAGCGACCAGCCTAAAGTTTGAGATTGGAGAATAACCTGAGAGGGCTCGGCTTGCCGCTTAAAAGATATTTGAAAGCCTTGAGAAGTATTTAGGTGCCCTTCGATAACAATAGAGCTTATGCCTTCTGTGATAAGGGCTATGAAAAAGCCCTCGCTATCGGCGGCTAAGGGCACTGGCCCGGCCCCTTGGATTTCAATATTATCAACTCTAAAGATTTTAGGATCTATCGAGGGTAATGGGGCGGCAACTTGTCCAGAAGCTTCTACTTTAACGGTCATTTTAAGTCGCCCGGAAGAGTCGGGCTCGATTATGAGGGAGGGGAAAGAGGGAGCGGGGATATTTTGTTTAGTTAATAAGCGCTCTCTAAGGGCCTCTAATAGATAAGGCGGAGGAAAGAGGGTCTGAGTTTGTTGCGCACTAACTATAGGGGAGGAAAAAAGCCCGGATATAATAAAGATTAAGGCTATAACGGAAACTTTAGCCGGGAAAGAAAATTTAAAGACCCTTGATAAGGGGTAGATAAGATTAAAGCCACCTCTAGTTGAGATTACGGCTACGGTGAAAGAGACGAGAAAGAGTATCCTTAAAAAACATAAGGTGGTAAATAGGACGGGGCCAGCCAAAATTAGCTTAACCGTTTGATCTTTAGAAATCTGGCCGTTATAAGATAATTCTATCGAGCGCCATCGCCAGTTGGGCCTAGGGGCGCTATTTTGAGCGCTGAGTTTGGCGTCGTTCATGTTGGCTGTAAATTGCCGGGCCAGGTTAGAAGATTGGTTTTGATTTAGTTGTTTAACACTAACTTCTCTTTTCCGTCTGGTACCAGGCTCTATTTCGGGCTCCAAACTTTGACTTCTTGGCGCAGCGGGCGGCTTAGGGGCGAAATCTTCTCGGTCAGAGGAGTTCGCAGGGTGGGGGGCGGCTTGGGCGTTAAGGTAGTTAGAGTCGTTTATATCCTCATCATTAAATTCCTGACTTAAATTATAGGGGACCATGGCGGCGTGAGAAGCAAATTGGCGGCCAATGGGCCAGCCAATAGAGCCGCGGTAACGGCGGTCAACCTGCTCTAATTGTGGGTAGAGGGCAATGCGGGCTTGATGTATTACAAAATTTACGGTTAACAATATTAGGATCAAGCTTGCGCTAAGTCGCCACACTTCGGTAAAAAATTTGGCCTTACCTTGTTTAGGTAAGACCGATAAAAGAGCGGCTGCGCCTAAGACGTGTAGAAACACTAGCCTTGGGGCCATAAACTCTTGGTAGCTTAAAATTGTAGACGCTAGGGCGAATATAGCCCATTTAAGGTTTAAGAGTTTATAAGTGGCGATAACGATAATTAGAGCGGCAAAGATATCAAAGGTGGTCCAACTATCCCACCAGCTGGCCGGGAAGAACTCGGGGGTAAAGGCGGCCGCCCCGCTGAGCTTTAAGAGCCTAAAACCTGGAGGAAGGTTTAAGAGGTGTCGGGAGGTAGAAAGATCTCTATCCCAACCTGAGGCGGGAAAGGAGTTTTGAAAATTATCGATCCTTAAATCGGCTGTAAGATTTAAGATTCCACTCCTAAGTTGAATGCCAGGGGCTTTTTGGTTTTTTGAATTGAGCTGCCAAGTAATAACTTGAGGTTGGCCGTTTAAGCTGGCCTGGGCTAAATCGTAAGGGGAGTCAACCGTAAGGCACCAGTTGCGCCTCATTTGGCCAGTTAGCTTATCGCTACAGCTTAAGCCTCGCCCATTGTAGTCGAGCCAGCACTCTCTTTTAAGGCTAAGTAAATCGGGCCCGGGCTCGGGATCGCCTAGGCGTAAAACTTTAAATTCTAAGCTCTGGCCAGGGGCGAGTTCATAGATGGGTAGACTTTGGGGCTCTAGAAATAGGGCCGAGGCCGAGAGAGGGTCAAGGGCGGCCAGGGGCGGTTGAGGCCAAAAGGGCTCGACCTGGGAAGGGTCGATTTGATTAGCTCCGAGGACTTCAACTTGCCTTAAGTAAGGCTGCTGAACAAAGGCCCAGCGCTCGGGCCCTCGGCCTTCGGGAACTGGCCCTAGCCTATTGGCCGGAGAGGTTAAATTTGAGTCAATAAAAACGTCGTAAATACCCGCTTTAACTTGAATCCTTAATCCCTGAGCCGTTAGCCTAGCCGGGAGAGGGCTATTAAGATAAAGGGGCCTTAGCCCAGGTAGACTAATATTTTCTATTAGCTCTTCTCTGGGGTTTCCGCTAACAGTTAACCTTACTCTGGTCGTTAGGGCTAAAGGCTGGGAATCGACGGCTAGGCGATCGATTTGAACTTTAAGGGAGTTTTGAGTGGCCGAGGGGGTAGAAACAACGGCGGCGGGTGGATTTGTTTTCTTAAGCCAGAGGCGGGCGCTAAAATTGGAGAAATCGTCGTCAAGGGTTGGAAAACCGACCTTATGGCCATCAATATTAACCTCAATGACCGCAGCCATGGGTATGGTCAGAAATTGGGGTAGAGAGGACCAGTTAAAAAGACCCTTTATGATGTGCCGACCTTCAGGTAAAACGACTAACGGCCGATTTAAGCCCGAAGTAGGCCAGGTTTTAAAAGCGCCGTTTGGAGAGCTAACTTGAACGTTTTCAGGCCAAGCCCCAGGCTGACCGGGGAGGGGGACCTCGTTTTTTTGTCCCTTTAATTCTATCGCTAGCTCAAAGGTGCCTCCGTTTGAATTTAAATTGAGTTTTAAGCTTAGTGGCCAGAGACATAGACTATTTTGACCAACTTTAGGGCAATTAAAATCATCTTGGTCATATAAGACCCACGGTGCCCAGGCGGCCAGCTCGGGAGGGGCCCCGCTTTTAATGAGAGCCTTTTGGATGGCTGAGGAGAAGTTATCTTGTGTTAACGAGATAGAATCGGAGGATAAAAAACTAGGGGCCAAGGCTGCTTGGACCCAAAAAAGAACGAAAGCCAAGATAAAAATCTGGAATAGATGATTAGATTTCATAATCTTTTTCGCCAGCAGAGCCCTAAGTTTAGCTAGGGGAGCAAAGGCGTCCTTACTCTTTAATTTAAAAAGTTACGGTAAGTTTACACGTAACATTCGGCCTTCCGGGGCTACTTCAATTGTTGTGAGAGGTACTAATCAAGCCTTTAAGCTTTTTAATGGTGAAACTACCAGAGAACAGATGGGTACTTTGCCAAAGTAAAACCTTGAAACTTTCGATTATTTACTTTGAGCTAGAATAGAGCGTTAAGTTTTACCCCGAAGGTGATTTTAGAGTGAATCAAAAACCCTGAGAATAAAGCTAACCTTTTTAAGTCTCGTCCGCCTATGGCTCCCCCCTCCCCACAGCAATAACGATCGTTTCAGACGCTACTAATTAACGAAGCTGCTCGGCCATAGTTAGCGCCCTGAAGTGGGTTTTGGGACTCAAAGATCGTTTCGACGGCGAGAGTAAAGAGCTTGATGAGCCATTGTATAAAATTAAAGTCAACTCCACCAGGAGGTTGGATAGAAAGGCGCAAGATAGCGTTTGGTTTTTAGCGTTTGTTAATTAGTAACTTTGAGATACCCTAGGTTGGTTGAGTGGGGTAGGCGGAGGTGTCGACGCTGCTCAAGTTTCTTTTTTTAGTCGCGTTAAAAGGCTTCACCCTTTTTAGGAATAGAGGCTAAATTAATTCCAATCTTATCCTAGGACTTTAACTATAAGAGGACGGGACCAAAAAAGGCCTGGCTCGGTTGGTTTTTAGCCTAATATCAACCTAGCCAACTTAACTTAATCTTAATTCTAGTTTCCCTTCGGGCTTATATCAGCCCCTCGATTTAGGATAGTTAGTTTACTAAAATTATTTAATTTTCGATTATTGGTGTTTAAAAATGATATTTATTGTAGTGAGGGGCCAGAGTTGAATTAAAAATTATAAAACTGTAACCGTTCCCAGGCCTCGTCAAGACCTTGTTTTCCTCTTCCCGCTCGACTGAAGATAAGGCCTAAATTGGGGATTAATTTTGGTCAAAAGCTTTGGGTCACCTCATCCCCTATTGAGAGCCCGTAAAGGTTCACCTGATTTAGACGACTAAGATTTAAGAGTAGCTTTATTCGGCCATAGTTGATTAAGCCTTCATAGTTGTGAGGGTAATTAAGCTAAGAAGAGCGCTCTAAGTCGTAGGGAAATATTTCGTAGCTCCTTTAGGCTTTTTTCTCAATCTAATAGTCGTGTTTAAAGGCTTTAGGAGAGTATTGCCTTTATGCCTAAAAATAAGTTAAGATTCAAAGATATGGGCTAAAAGAGCCATCTTTATCAGGCCCAATAGAGGTGGTATCAATGTTAAAATTACCGAGCGCCGGCCAGACGTTTTCCACAATTAGAAAGAATAATTTCCTTTATGTGGATAAAACCAAGTACCTTTATCCAATTATAAAGGATGAAGGCTGCTAT
>JAITQT010000273.1 GCA_031288745.1 Deltaproteobacteria bacterium | reverse complement strand
CTTTCAGCCTCCCCCGACGCCCCCCCCTCCCCCCTACCCTTTGATAGGGATAGACGAGGCCCGGCCTTCGTTAATAGACCCGGCGGCATATTTGGACTAAGCCCTAGACAGCCCGTCTTAGAGGGCCAACCCGACCCACGCCAAGTCTTAAACTGGAAACCCTTAGATATCGTTAAGGAAGAAAAAGAGCTAGCTGAAAAGGCTAAACTAGCCTCTAAAGTTAGTAGCGGACCAAAACTAGCCCCAGTTCCAACTGCACTGGAGGCCTTCGAGGGGCCAACGGCTGAAGACCGTCCTGAGCGAAACGGCCGACGTCGCAAGCGTAAGCGCAGTAAAGCCATTAAAGAAAACGAGGTTTTGTTAGTTGAGAGTCAAAGCCAGGCACCAGAGCTTATTGATACTAAGCTTACTAGCCCCGAAAGCCAATCCTCTTTTGATAGTTATGCTCCCCCCTCAAGTCAAGAGGGCACTTCTTTAGGAGAGCCAAGTTATACTCTCTCCGATGTAGCCATTGACGCTCTCAAGGTAGAATCATGTACAAATCTAAGCCAAGAGGGCCCAGCTGAACTCTCTTTTAACTCGCCAACTAATTCACCAGTAGAATTAAGCTCACCAGTAAGGGAGTTAGATACTCCTATCCTCCAAAATGACTCTACCCTAGAACCATCACAGCTAGATAGTGCTGTTCAAAGCCAACTATCGAAGCTTGCTTCAAGCACGCATTTTCAAGATCAATCTAGCTCTGCGCCTAATTTAGCTAAACCTTCCGAGCCTAGTGGGTTAGAAGGGCTAGTAGTTAAGCCCTCGGTTTCAGATTCGATTACTAAGAAGGCTAACGAATTATCTGCCTCTTTAACCCCCCAAACGCCTTTAGAAACGCCAACTGAGAGCCTTTCTGAAAATCTCTCCAAGCCTTTCGTAGCTAAGCGCCCGCTCTCTTCCCTAAATACTCCCATATCGCCACAGGAGGATGAGCCTCAAAATTCGGGCGCGGTCTCTAATTTACCCTTCGACGATTTAGCCTTAGGTAGTTTTTCTAACCTTACCGATAACGAGAGTTCAGCTTCTCACCACGATGAAGCTTTATCGTCAGCCTCTGGACAAGCACCTATTGAGCTAGAATGCCAGGTAAAACCAACCAAAAAACCTCGTCAAAGCCGAACCCAGCGCTCCAAAGGAACCAAAGCCACTTCTGTGACCCCAGAGGCAGCCCCTCCCAAGGTAAAGCTTAGTTCAACTAGCCTTTCCAAAATCGGTGACGAGCCAGAAAACCTAATTGAACCAGAAAAGCTAACTCGCAAAGCTAAAGCCAAGGCGGCCCCTAAAGAAAACATAGCCGCCAAGCCAACACCTAAGGGGCGACGGGCTAAAATAAGCCGTAGTGTTCCCCCTATGCCTGAAGAACTTCCTAAAGCTCAAGAGAAAGGCCTTTCTAGCTCAACTTTAAACTTTAACGAGCCCACGCTTGACGCCGCTGCCGCTTTAGAGGGAGCTAATGAGTTTAACTCTCAAGAGGGCTTATCTATAAGCCCTAATATTGAAATACAATCTGAAATCGCCCCCATTAAACGAAGGGGCCGCCCTAAGCGCCGCTTGATTGCCGAGGAAGGCCACAGCGCCGCTACCTCCAGCGCCCCTCTCCTCTCCCAAGAGGGGGCACTACCCGCTGCCTTTGGAGAAAGCGAACTTGAGCCAACTGAAAACCCAGCTCCACCCAAACCTAAAGCCAGTCGACGCCCAAAAAAAGAAAAATGAGCCCCTTTTAACCATTTCGAAAGCTTCTAGCGTCTCGCGGCCAACCCCTCTCTCCGATTCGCTTGCGGCCGCTTCCAAGCTAAAAAATATTTACTCTCTTTTATTAGACCATTATGGCCCCAGGGGTTGGTGGCCTGGCCAAAGCCCCTTTGAGGTCATGGTCGGGGCGATTTTAACTCAAAATACGGCCTGGCGTAACGTAGAAAAAGCTATTGATAACCTTAGGGCCAATAAACTTCTCTCAGCTGAGGCTATCGACCAGGCCCCTCAATCGGTCCTAGAAGCCATCCGGCCTTCGGGCTACTATAACGTCAAAGGGAAGCGACTTTTCTCTTTGGTAAAATTTATCTTAGCTAACGGTCGAGGCGGTCAAAGGCCCCAGATTCTAGATTGGCCCATGGAGACTTTGCGTCCGGCTTTGCTTTCGGTTAACGGCATAGGTCCAGAGACGGCCGATTGCATCCTCCTCTACGCCGCGCTCCAGCCTAGCTTTGTAGTCGATCTCTATACTCGGCGCCTTTTAAGCCGCCATGGTTTAGCCTTAGGCCACGAGCCTTACGAAGAGATTAGGGCCTGGTTTATGCGCTCGCTACCTAGCGACGTTAAATTATATAACGAGTTTCACGCCCTAATCGTAGCTGCGGGTCACCACAATTGCTATCCCCGCTCGCCTAAATGTCCCGTTTGCCCTCTTCGGGACGATCCACTCCTTAGCTTATCTTAAAGCCAAAGCCTATACAGCACTTAGGCTAAGCCGCTCTGGGGATAAAACTAAGGCTAAAAAATCTTTTTTTACAAAAAATTTACCAAAGGGCAGGAACCTTTTTGCCCTCTTCTTTAATAGGCTAAATTCGTCTCCGTCCATGCCTCGCCTTATTACGGGTTAAACCTTTCTTTTTTTGGCGACGGCCTAACTAAAGCGGCCTGGCCGAACTTAAGGTCTCTTCACCATTGACTCATTTAGATAAATTACAGAGTCCCAAAGCCTCGGGCTTAAAATCTAAATCAAGTGCCCTGCTTTTGTTAATCTTAGCCGCCGCGCTATGGAGTTCGTCGGGCATAGTTTTAAAATATATCGATTGGTCGCCCATAGCCATAGCCTCTGGTCGAGGCTTATTTGCAGGGCTAACCATGGCCTTTTTGCTTCGCAGAGGCTTTAGGCTTAAAGCCCTGTCTAGAGGGCACTATCTTGCGGCCGCCTGCTTGGCCATATTATCTTTCACCTTTATTTCAGCCATGAAACTAACCACGGCTGCCAATGCCGTAGTATTACAATACACGGCCCCTTTGTGGGTAGCCCTTTTGGCCCCGTTTTTACTTTCAGAAAAGATAAAAAAAAGCGATTGGCTCTTCGTGGCGGTTATGTTTTTGGGCATAGCTCTATTTTTTCTTGACGATTTAACCGTTTCAGGGCTATACGGTATTATTTTAGCCCTTATTAGCGGTTTTTTCTTCGGCCTCCAAGCGATTGTCTTAAGGTCTATAAAATCGTCTTCCCCAGGCCTGGCCTTAATTTTAGGCAATTTTCTAACCTTCATTTTGGGCCTCTGGGCCTGGCAAGCTCCTTGGCCCCCAACTAGTCATTGTCTTTTGATAGTCGCCTTAGGGGTCTTTCAAATGGGGCTACCGTACTTTCTAGTAGCCTTGGCTGTGCCGCGAGTCTCCTCTTTAGATTTAGTCTTAGTCCCCATGCTCGAGCCATTGCTATGCCCTTTATGGGTCGTAATTTTCTACGGCGAAAGACCAGGGCCTATGGCCTTAATAGGGGCTTCGGCCGTCATAACAGCCATAATCGTAAGGGGCCTTTTGGCCATCAAAAGTCGCCATATCCTGACCCAAAAATAGGAAAGAAAAAATACGATGTATTCATAGAGTACCATCGACGAGAACTTAAAGTTTAAGCCTGACCCCTCGTTTTTACTGGCTTTTCCCGAAAAACGAGCTAACCTCGTATTCCCCAACGATTGGGACCTAAGTAAGGCCAATAAGCTCATAGGCTTAAAGCCGCCTCAAAGACAGTTTGACACGGCCAACCTAACTCTTTATTGAAGGGCCACGAGGGTAACTCTCCAATCAGACCATCTAATGAGCTAAATACAACTAAAAAAAAAGCCAACCAAGATAATTGGGTTTTCTGGCAAAAAATCCTAGGCTATAGCAGAGCTGTCCAAGATAATTATGGCAAAATTTAGAAAACACTTATCCTGAGCCACTTTCAGGGGGGCCAGAAAAGAATCCAAAAAAATGTTTTCCCCAAAAATATGAGGTCCAAGACTCGAGGGGCTTAGCTTCCAAAACGTACAGGCTAAGAAAGAGTGTGTTTTTCAATAGAGCCATTATAAGGTAGTGGTTTAAGATGCTCATAGCTCCATCCTTCCTAACGAGTGGCTTATCTTTAAGCTTGATTTTGCTCTCCAAAATGTAGGGCCTATCCCAACCACGGCTTGACAGCTCGTCCTATAGCCTCCAGGCGTCCTAGAACATACTTTGATCGAAGCTCAAAAAGTTACCTTTATCAGTCCTTAAATTTGTAACATAGTCATATTCCTAGTAAAATTTTTAGACTATTTTGCTTTTAAGAGGTTTTTCGCTTCGAACATACTTTGGGTATTGGGCGGCGACTCGCCCAACCGAACTGATGGAGATATCCCAGGCTTTCTAACCTTGTTTGGTCGCTCTTGATTTAAGAAATACATCAGAGCCTTTATAGTCAGCGGATTTCATAAGTTGTTTTTTTTCAGCAATTTATCTTAGATAGCTATGAATAATTTTATATAGGCGCTACTATAAGAAATGAATAATTTCTGTTTTTACCTAGAGCCTAAAGAAAGTATTGGCCTATGAGTTCCTCTGGATTTAAGGTAATATGGGTTAATTGGGCCAGCTCGAATAGAAGCCCTTTTTGCCTGCTAATAATATCTCCTATCCGACCCGATAGACAGCCGCGATACTAATTATGCTAAAAATACCTCTTGGAAAAGCTAATTTTTCAATAATTCGTAAAAATAACTATTTTTACGTCGATAAAACTAAATTTCTTTACCAATTGATCATACTCGATTCTCCATTTTTTCTCTCCCGGCCCCGCCGTTTTGGCAAGTCGCTCTTGGTGAGCGCTCTAAAAGCCATCCTCGAGGGGCGACGCGAGCTATTTAAGGGGCTTTGGATTGACCAAACGGATTACGATTGGACGCCTCGGCCGGTCATCCGTCGATCGCTCGACAATGTCTCCGCCGATAGCGTCGCTAGGCTAGAGAAAGATTTATTCTCCTTAATAAAGGACCTAGCCGATCGCGAAGGAGTTACTTTTAATAGCGAAAGCCCTGGGATCTG
>JAITQT010000264.1 GCA_031288745.1 Deltaproteobacteria bacterium | reverse complement strand
CTTACCCAGCTAAAGATGCGACTCCTCCCCTGGCTAAGGCTGGCTAGGCTTTAGCTCAAAACCTATGGATTACATGGCCCACAAAGCCAATCGACTAAGCAATAACCCTCATAAGAGACTAGAGGGCCTTTCTAATCATTTTTAGAATCAATCCCCTTGATTGAGAAAGGGGAGGATGTTAACTACCCGTTCTTAAGCCAGTAAGGCTATTAGTGCCCCCGCTAACTTAATTTTAGGTGGGGTACTCTTTTGGTGATTTTATGACAAACTGGCCGATATTGAGGCCCGACGATCTGGTAAAATTTAGACGAGTGTTTTGCCAAGCTATCCACCGATTTCTACCTGACTATCACGTTGCGGTGGGGCCGACCCCGGAAAGTTCGGCCGTTTTATCGGCCCCCCTAACTTATTTAGGTCGTTCTTTAGGTTACGTCTCTTTGCGCCTAGCTGAGAATGCGGCCCAAGCCCCCCAAGCGATATTAGATCTTTGGCCGGAGGTGGCTCTGGCGGCCTTAGAGAGCGTGGCCTTAAAAAAAGCTTTGATAACCGATCGCTTTAGCGGTCTTAATAATATCGACTATTTTATGGCTAAATTAAGGCGCTTAACCTTACCCTCTGTAGCCGGGCCCAAGGCGCTTAGGCTCTGGGATGGGGCCGAGGCCCCGGGCCTGGCCTTGGTTTTGATGGAAATCGGTCGAGACGAGCGCAGTCCCTTTAAGCGGGAGCTAAAAATACTAATTGATATTGCCCGTAAGCGCTTAAAACCATTGTCTTTAGCTAGGGCGGCCCCGCGTAGATTGGCCGCATTAGTGGCCTTGAGCCCTGAGGAAGTTAAAATTAGATTGGAGAACCTATGGGCCGGTATCACAGCCGAATGCCCTTTGTGGCGCTACGTTTGCTCGGCGGCCCTTTACCCTCAGGATTTGGCCTTCGAATCGAGTGAACGGTACCACCAATATAACGACGCAGCTGGCTCTTTAATGGATAAGGCGGCTGTGGCCCTCGAGTTTGCTCAGAGTTTAAGAGTTCCCCCGCCCTTAATTTGTTTTGGCGATTTGATAAATTCGAGTGGTCAGATAATCCAGATCCTCCCTCAAGATCGTATGGTCGTAAATTTAGGGGCCACCATGGGGGCGAGACCCGGTCAGGTCTTTGTGGTCAGCGGTCGCGAGGGCGAACCCAAAGGGGAGATAACGATTTTTGAGACCACCGAAACTTTGAGCCTAGCTTTTAGCAATACGGGCCGCTCTGGGGAAAGGTTTTCGGCAGGAGATAAGTTAACCTTTTCCCGTCTTGATTGGTCTAGGGAGGTATCCGAGGGCACTGATTTTGAAAAGAAGCGCGATTTAGAAAGAGATAGCTTTCTTAGGCACCTTATGGCCTTAGCTCATAAAGGCCAAAATCTAACCCTAGCCTTGGTCCGTTTAGACGATTACGATAAATTGAGGGCCCTAGCCGGGGAAGAGGATACTGAGAGGCGCTTTGAGGATGCTATCGGCGAGGCCTTAAAAAATTTAAGCCTAGCCCCCGAGATTAGCGTAGGCTGGGAAGCGGGGACGGCGGCCGTAGTTTGGCTCTTCGAAGATGAAAACCAAGAGAAAGTTAAACCACTCGCCTCTGAGTTAGTCAAAGCCCTTAGTCTTAAGGCCCCTTCTTCTATGGGCTTAGTTAGCTGGCCAAATCCAGCCGTAAAACCCGAGGGCTTAATTCAGGCTTCTTTTAAGGCCTTAATGGAAGCCTCCATGACCGGCTCACAAAGCGCTATCTTTTTTGGGCCCAAAGCCCTTAATATTAGCGGTGATCATCTCTTCGACGAAGGCGATCTTCGAGGGGCCATGGAAGATTACCGTAAGGGGTTGTTATTAGATCCAGGCTACTTAAATTTACTAAATAGCCTCGGGGTCTGTCACGGTCGCCTCGACGAGCACAAAGAGGCCTTGGCCGCCTTTGACGAAGTGCTGGCGCTTGATCCTCAAAACTTGATGGCCCACTTTAACAAGGGCTTTTCGTTATTGAAGGCCGGGCGCTTGGAAGAGGCCTTAAGCTCGTTAAAAAAAGCCGATGACCTTGATAAGGGTAATTACGAGGTCCTCTTTCACCTAGGCCGGACTGCTCTCGAATTGGGGGAGGTAGATTTAGCGTTAGATGCCTTAAACAGGGCTTCGGAAACTAAGGGTCGTCACGGCGAAATCTATCGCCTCATCGGCCGGGCCAAGCTAGTTAAAGGCGACGGCGACGGGGCCAGAAACGCCTTTAAAAAGGCCGTAAAGTTTGACCCGGACGACGCTGAAAGCCTTTCCTCTTTAGGGGTCTTGTTTTTAGAGCAATCGGCTGACCAAGAGGTGGCTCTGTCGCTCTTTCAGAGAAGCGTCGAACTCGATCCCACCAACAGCCTCTATCGTCAGCGCTTGGGTAAACTCCTTTTTTCCATGGGCGATTATAAGGGGGCTGAGCATCACCTTAAAACGGCCTTGGAGTACGGCTGCCGGACCGAAGAGGTGCGCAGCCAGCTCCAAAAATTATCTGAGGTCTTTCAAGATACCGACGAGCGCTCGGCCTAAGGGCTGGAAAAAAGATCCTAGCCTTGCGAAAAAAGCCTATTTTTTTCGTTTAGAAAGTTTGAAAATATTTTTTCTCTCAATCGCGGCTAGGCAAAATAAAATATAAAGGTCCAAATTTAACCCGCCTTTTGGCTTTAAATTTGGACCTTGCGATTTTTTTAAGTGTCCGTTCACCAATGTGAACGTTTAATGGCCCGTTCACAAAAGAGAACGTTGCGGTGTCAAGCCTATTGAAAGGGAAGACACGTACCGCAACAATGTAGCTCCCTATTAGGAGCTTAGTAATTTTAACATTAATAAAAGTTAAAATATATGGTTGGAGCAGAGAGCTAAGTAGAAACCTCAAAAGAACTACTGTTAAGATCTTAAGGGTAGGCTAAAACTCAATTACAACAAAGTCGCTACCAGCCCCAACGTGGGGCAAAAAAGATTTGCTGAACGGTTACTTTTTTAATGAAGCTTAAAAAACCCAATTTAAAAACTAAGGGGGGAGAGATAAAAAAAATCCCTCCCTTAGATCTAAGCTTTTTATCTTCTTAGTCTTTATTAAAAAGTTGAGTGGAGAGGTAGCGTTCGCCAGTGTCAGGGAGGATGACCACCACTTGCTTACCTTTAAATTCGGGCCGCTTGGCGATTTCGGTTGCGGCGTAAAGGGCGGCCCCGGAAGAGATGCCTACCAACAATCCCTCGGTCACGCCGACCTGGCGAGAGGACTCGAAGGCGTCGGGCGTCTTAACGCGAAAGATTTCGTCGACCACTTCGCGGTTAAAGACCTGAGGCACAAAGCCGGCCCCTATGCCTTGAATCTGGTGAGGACCTGGTTTTTCGCCCGAAAGCACGGAGCTATCGAAGGGCTCGACGGCCACCACATGGACTTTAGGGTTTTGTTTTTTTAGCACTTCGCCCACGCCGCTGATGGTCCCGCCTGTGCCCACGCCGCCGATGATGGCGTCGACTTTGCCGTCGGTGTCGTCTAAGATTTCCTTGGCCGTGGTTTTACGGTGGATCTCAGGGTTGGCTGGGTTATTAAACTGCTGGGGTACGTAGGAGTTGGGGTTTTGAGCATGAAGTTCCTCGGCCTGCTTAATAGCCCCCTTCATGCCCTCGCTACCTGGGGTCAGCTTAAGTTCAGCCCCTAAAGCATAAAGAAGTTTGCGTCTTTCAAGGCTCATGGTTTCGGGCATGACCAAAATAATCTTATAGCCTTTGGCCGCAGCCACGAAGGCCAAGCCGATACCAGTGTTGCCACTGGTGGGTTCGATGATGGTGGTGTCTTTTTTTAAGAAACCTTTCTGCTCCGCATCTTCGATCATCGCTAAAGCGATACGGTCTTTAACGCTGCCTAAGGGGTTGTAGTATTCTAGTTTAGCCAATAAGTCGGCCCCGACCCCGCGGGCCTGGCCATAACGATTGAGCCGCAATAACGGGGTATTGCCAATGAGTTCAGTTAAACTTTGCGCGATTTTAGCCACGATACACCTCATATGTGATGTTGATGGACCTTCGGGCGAGCCGTGAGTCCTATATTAGGAAATAAAAAAGGCCGAGGCATCGTTTGAGATGAACCCGGCCTTCAGTTTATACTGATAAGCAAATAAATTAATAAATTAGAATAATTTTATTATTATTTTTAGCTTTTAACATCTTCCCCTCACGCAATTAAGGGGATTGTTAAGGAGCCTAATACAAAAGTCATTCAAATCTCTTTAGGAGGGCTGTTGATTCTTAAGCTAGCTTAATGGACCAGGTCCTCCACAGACAATGAGCAGCAGCTTAAGGCGGCAGTTGTGTCCGTTCACTAATGTGAACGTTTAAGTCAGTTCACAAGAAAGAACGATGCGGTGCCAAGCTTGAAGACACGTACCACAACAAGGTAGCCCCCTATTAGGAGCTTAGTAATTTTAACATTAAACAAAAACGTGGGGAAAAAAGACTTGGTGAATGGTTACAACTATTAAAACCCACAAACAATAGCTTTATATCGCCTTCAAAAATGAAGTTTTACACATTTCCAATAAAGCTAATTAAAAAATATACAAGAATATGGAAGACCTACCCTCCACCCCACGCTTTATGACCGCCAAAATCGTCAATTGAATCTATTATAAATTAATAATGACCGTTGTCAACCTTTTTTTTCAAATGTTTTTCTGCTAAAGTCAAAAAAATGCGTTCTCTCGTTTCGGGCTTATAATATTTGTAACCGTTCACCAAGTCTTTTTTCCCCACGTTGCGGCTGGTAGCGACTTTCGAATTGTAATTAAGTTTTAGCTTACCCTTAAGTTTTTAACATTAGTTCTTTTAACGTTTCTACTTAGCTCTCTGCTCCAACCATATATTTTAACTTTGATTAATGTTAAAATTACTAAGCTCCTATTGGGGGCTACCTTGCTGCGGTATGTGTCGTCCTTTTCAATAGGCTTGGCCCCGCAGCGTTCTCTCTTGTGAACGGGCCCTTAAACGTTCACATTTGTGAACGGACACTAATATTTAAGCCTTAATTTTTATTTTCCCCAGCTCGAGGCCCCAAAAAATTTCTTTTTTGGGGCCTCGAGCCTAGATGGAAAGTTGGCCGCTTCTTTCGCTTTAGGCGGGAGAGGCCTTAGCCAAAGCTAAGGGGCTCATGGCGAGAAAGAAGATGAAGTTAGAAAGCCTTTTAATCCACGGGGCCAAAGATAGCCTTAACCAGACCGGGGCCATCTCGGTTCCCATTTATCAGTCAGCCACCTTCGTCCATCCCGGGGTGGGCCAAAGCACTGGCTTTGATTACGCTAGGGTTCAAAATCCCACTAGACAAGCCCTCGAGCGGCTAATGGCCTCTTTAGAGGGCGGGAGCGAAGCCTTGGCCTTTTCTTGCGGCATGGCTGCCTTAGACGCCCTTTTGGGCCTTTTTAACCGAGGAGATCATATAATTTGCTCAAACGATCTCTACGGAGGCTCTGTGCGGCTCTTTGACGCAGCGGGACCGCGGCTGGGGATAGAGTTTGATTATATAGACGTTAACGATCAAAAGCTTTTGGAAAGGACCCTATCTGATAAAACGGCCATGGTTTTTATTGAGACCCCCTCTAATCCCATGATGACGGTAACCGATATTAGGGCCGTTAGAAAGACCATAGGCCCGCGTATTATGCTTACGGTTGATAACACCTTCCTAACGCCTATCTGTCAAAGGCCTTTGGAGTTGGGGGCCGATTTGGTGGTCCATAGCGGCACTAAATTTTTAGGAGGTCATAACGACACTTTGTGTGGTTTTATCATTCTCTCTGATTGCTTTAAGGCCGAAAAGCTAAGATATATCACTAAAACCGTGGGCTCAGGGCTAACCCCTTTCGATAGTTTTTTGATTATTAGGGGCCTTAAAACGCTTAAATTAAGAATCGAAAAGAGCCAAGCCAATGCCCTGGCTGTAGCTGAGTTTTTAACGCGACATCATAGGGTCAATAAAGTCTACTACCCTGGTCTTTTAGACCACCCTGGAAGGGAAATTTCGCTTTCACAATCTACTGGTTTCGGGGCTATGCTCTCTTTTGAGGTGGAAAGCGAGGAGCTAGCTAAGGCCGTTTTAGAGAGAGTTTCGATGATCCTTTACGCTGAAAGCTTAGGGGGTGTGGAAACGTTAATAACTTATCCCATTTTGCAGACCCACGCTGACCTTCCCGAGAGGGTCCGTGAGGCCCTCGGCATCAACTCAAGACTCCTAAGACTTTCTGCGGGGGTAGAGGCGAGCGAGGATATTATAGAAGATTTATCTCAAGCCCTTAGTTAAGTTTTCGAGGTAATTTATAATTATGATCTACGATTTTGACCTTCCCGTCGATAGAAGAGGCACTAATTCCATTAAGTTCGACTTTGCCAATGAAAGGGGATTACCCGATGGCCTGACGCCTATGTGGGTGGC
>JAITQT010000239.1 GCA_031288745.1 Deltaproteobacteria bacterium | reverse complement strand
CTTTATCAGTCCTTAAATTTGTAACAGAGCCAAATTACTAGTTAATTTTTTAGACTATTTTGCTTTTAAGAGGTTTTTGCGCTTCGATCAATAATTAACCTTACGACTAAGTCGAGGCTCTTGATTAAGAGGCGAGAAAAAACCATAGAGGCTTATTAGAAGACAACTTAGCCCCGCTTTAGGGGAGCTGATTAACCGGAACTAAGCTTGGTCAGAAGCCTTTTGGGCCACGCAGAACAGATAGGCTATAGCTTAAAAATCCGCGTTCTTAATAATGCTTTCTAAAGTTATCTTATCTTCTTGACCAGCCCTCAACTTACCTATATCTAAGTTAACTTGTTGAAAAGAAAGACGCATTGATTGAGAATAATGATCGTTTCCTTTAATATCTTGACGTATAAGAGGCATAATCATATCAACTATTTTAGGTTCATATCTAGATATGTTAGTTAAAAGGGTGCTATAATATTCAAATTGTTTATCCAAGGCCGTCTCAAAACCCTCAAGCTGGGCTTGAGCGTTGGCCAAGAGTTTTTTATATTTGGGGATCAGGTCTTCCAACTGATTTCTAGTGTTGCGGTCGGCCGATTTAAGGGCATCGTTTAGAAGTTTAATATCCTTTTTTTGGTTTTCCAGCATCACTGCAGCCACCTTGCGGCGGGTCTCGGAATTATAAATCGAATAAACGGCGTAAACTAAGCTGCGGCAATTGCTATTGACCGCCGCCTCATTTTGCCTTGCCACGATGACGTTAAAATCCTTCATCTCGGCCCTTAATCTTTCCAAGGCCTCTTTACTGGCCTCGTCTTGGGCTGAGGCCAGTAAACTATCAATTTTAATCAAAGGGTCGGCGCTATCGGTTAGGGCGGCCACTTTCTGATTATTAGCTAGGGGTACAGTCTGACTATAGCCGCCCATCTTCTCCCACTCGCTCTTAAGCTCGCTGAGGCGGGCCTGACCTAAAGTGTTGTCGGCCGATACAGCTAGCCTAAAGCCTAAATTATTAGCTGACACGGGCCCTTCAGCGTAGACAAAGGCGGTTTCCTGACGCCGACCAGGCAAGACTGCCTCGTATTCGTCCATAAAACTACCCCCCTTACTAACGAAGCCGCCAGCTGAACCGTGGAGGCGGCCGGGCACAGTCATTTTAAAAGAGCTGATAGTCATTTCGTTGACGTTGCCAGCCGTGTCGAAGAGCCCTAAAGGGTTTGGTAGCCAGCGACCAATATTACCAGGTTTGGTCTCGGGGGGGTATTTATTATCTTGAAACAGTCCATACTCCCTAGGTTTCGAGTCCTCTTTTTGAAGAGGAAAGAAAGGCTCGCTCCTAAGCCAGTCGGTTGGCGTTTCGTGTCCACCGCGGGCGGCGTATTCCCACTCTTCCTCAGTCGGCAGCCTAACCACTCCGAGGTTATCGGGGGTAATGGTGGGTAGTAGATCGGGGTGGTTTTTTAGTAACCAGTCGGTGTATTTGGCGCTAAAATCTAAGACGTCGTACCAGCTAACCGCTGTTTTGGGTTTGGCCGATTCTTGATCGAGAGCGGCGCAGGCGGACCCGCTCATAGCCTGCCACTGAGCGTTGGTTACTTCGTATTTACCAATAAGATAGACTTGGTCGGTGCTAACGTCTTTAACGGCTGGAGAAGCGGCCTGACGCAGGGCAGGCGGCAAATCATTTAGGCCTATGGGAGAGCCCAAATAGACCGGATGGTGCCGATCGAGAAAGGGCTTAGAGTTATCGTCGTCATTACCAAAGCGAGTCTCCATATCCCTTAGCCGCCCCTTAACCCTGATAGCCACCAACCTAAAAGCCATGGATAGTCCGCAGGGCATGGGCAATAAAACGTCCCCTTCCAGGGGTTTGGGGTTATAGACGCTTTCAGTCTTAACCTCGCCAAAACGCTCAAGGGCCCCATAGGCCTCGTTGGGCCAAAGGGAGAAGAACAGGGTCAAAAAAATCCACAAGAGAAGAGAAACGGCTAGAGAAGGAACTATCAAATCATTTAAATTTTGACTTACTCTAATCATAACCACCTACTATAACTTAATTTTAACTAAAAAAAGCTAAAACTAATCAAAATATAATTTAAAATTTTAATTTTTAAAGTTTTTAAGAGCTGATTAACTTCTTTATAGGTTCTAATCAGCGTAACCGTTCACCAAGTCTTTTTTTCCCCACGTTACGGTTGGTAGCGACTTTCGAGTTGTAATTAAGTTTTGATCGGAGCGCAAAAACCCCTCAACCCCCATGGATGCTCAATTTATTTTTACATTTTAGTCCTGCCAGATACAAATAATTTTTTTCAAATGGCATATATTTTGCTCTTGACTTCAGCCATTCTTATATGACACAATATAGTCCTATATTAATATTGCTAGGGCTAGGGCTAGTCATGCGGACTATTAGAAATTTAAATTCAGAGAATTCATTTCCTAAGGCATATTCTTTCAATAACTCTAAGTGTGTAAAATTATATAATAGGATGATACGTGGATGGGTAA
>JAITQT010000122.1 GCA_031288745.1 Deltaproteobacteria bacterium | reverse complement strand
ACAGTTACACTTGAGGAAATACGTTTATGATTGGACCGGTCAATAGAGGTAATATAGCGTCCATCTGGGCTTCGGCCACCTATCGGACCGCTCTTCATAGCGAGCGGACCAACGTTACTCAATATTTGACCAGAAGCGAAGCCCAGGCCATGGCCCACAATAGCGTTGGCCCTATGCAGCGCTTTACCTACCTAAGCCGTCAAATAACCCCCGTCTCCTTAGGCCGTCATCTAAACGACCACATTCCCGATTTAACCAAGCAAAACTACAGCGCTTTGGCCGACGCTCAAAGCCATTACCATGCCTCCGATTACCTCCCCCAAAACTACAACGCCCTAGGGCAAGTGGCCCAAATAGCCGACCAAGCATCGGCCGGAGTGGTCATCAACAGGGTCATTTAAATTTTCCCTTTGACGAAAAAATTATAATTTTGGCAATCTCTCCAAAGTAAAATTAGGAGATATTTTTGCGTAATAATTTTATTCTTACGAATTATAAAGATTTAGAGTGTTCGTTTATAAATATGAACGTTTAAGGGCCAGTTCACAAAAGAGAACGTTGCGGGGCCAAGCCTATTGAAAGGGAAGACACGTACCGCAACAATGTAGCCCCCTATAGGAGCTTAGTAATTTTAACATTAATCCAAGTTAATATATATGGTTGGAGCAGAAAGCTAAGTAGAAACCTCAAAAGAACTACTGTTAAGATCTTAAGGGTAGGCTAAAACTCAATTACAACCTAAAAGTCGCTACCAGCCGCAACGTGGGGAAAAAAAATTTGGTGATCGGTTACAATTTGGATAAACGCCTTGCTAGCCTAGAGCACCAATTGCCCAGTATAATATTTTTTAATCTCAGCCAGTAATGTTCATCGGTAAATCAGCTACATTTCGTGCCTATATGACATTAGGTTATATATAACGCCAAACTCTCATATTGCAAGCTGAGTCGCGAAAACGAATACACAGTTTCGTCGGCACTCAAACAGCTTACGCTAATAACTAACCCGTAACTTAGAATCAAAGTGGGTGGTGCCCGACCAGGTGGTGTTCTAATGCAACCCGGACCGGACCTAGCCAAATGAGCCCCTGCCTTTTTTGACTATTTTAAATTTATTTGAAATCATTCATAGAGTTAAACTATAATAGTACGGTCAACCGTTTTAACCAAAAGCCGGCTGTCATACCTCCCTTGACTTTTAACCCTTTAACGTTTCACCAAAGTTTAGGGCTCAAGGTGGAAAGAAGGACCACCAGTCTTAAAAAATAAAACAGTTATATTTTCACCGCTGCAGAAAACCTAGGCCAACGAGTCCTCTTAAGCTGGAAAATTTTTAGATATAAAAAGCTATGAACAACCAACTCTCGTCAGAATTTACAGAGAACGTGGCAGATACCAATGAACTTAATTAAACTCCCACCTAGTTCCAATCAATTATCAGAATGTTAACCAATGATATATAAAGTTTTAAAACTGGTGATTAACCTTTAACCAGCCCTTCTAGGAGGCTTAACTCGCTTTGAAATTTTAGCAGCGCATTCTATACTCTGTAAGGTTGCCTTTAATGGATTTTTCAAATTGCGAAGATAATGCCAACCTTTAGCCCGTATTAGGCCTTTCTTAAGTCGAGCGAGAAGTGAAAAACAAGATCTTATTGAGGCCTTGTAAACGGTTACACCAGAGACACTATCATAGTTGACATTGCCTAAGGAAAAAAACAAATTAAACTACATCGGCTATGTAATAATCAAAGCTAGAGGTCATTTTAATATTCAAACGAAAAACAGCGAAAATTCTGGGGGAACTCATAAGTATGGCTGCGTGTTAAAAACGGCTAACGGATACGAATATAAGTCGCTTACTTACCCAAAAGACTTAATTAAGATTTCGGGGTCGGCTCCAACCTTAGAGCCCCTAACGATTGCCTTAGAAGGCTACTTTTAAATTTCGCACATTCTTCTCTCATTCTTAGGATCTTAAGTGAGGCTGCTGAAAGAGTTGGTGGTGCGTGCGCTTAGTCTGAAAAACAATGAATTCTATGTTTTAGTAAAAATTTACCCTCCTCAATAGTTACATCATTCCACTAAAAATTAATCTTAAATGAGGATACCCTCTCTATGCCTTTGTCTATTGCCGAATTTTGTCGACTCAACCGCGTGATCTTTATCTGGACAACTTTCTTTGCTCTTCTTTATATAGTCAGGGAACTATTCGGACTTATCTTTCTAACCTTTATCATGTGCTTTATAACCCACGGCATCTCTTCTAAGCTTTACCACTACACCAAGCAGAGAAGAAGATTTTTAATCGTGGTTCTTTACTTAATCTTCCTCTCTGCAGTTATAGCCCTTTTCCTTTTCGTGGTCCCTAGGATTTTTAGTGAGGCGAAAAGCTTTACCGAACAATTGCCTAAAACCCTCTCTATCATTGAAAAGTCTCTCGACAACTTGGCCTTCAATAATCCAATATTGGCCATGCCGATAGAGAGAATAAAAGGAGTCTTAACGGTTGAGTCTCTAATTTCTAGAAGCTGGGCGATAGTTAGATTTGGACTCGAACGGGCCTGGAATTTCCTAACGTTATTTTTTATAGGCATGATTTTTAGCTTTTTAATCATGATGGATCTGCCTAACTTAATAATGAAGTTTAGGAGCCTTCGATACTCCAGGCTTGGTTCCATCTACGACGAGACGGCTAGTTCCGTCATCCGCTTCGCCCAGGTGGTTGGAGAGAACTTTAGAGCTCAGATATTAATTTCTTTTTTAAACACCATTTTAACTTTTATTGGCTTATCTATAATCGGAACTGGCACCACCGCTCTCTTATCGGTGGTAGTCTTCTGCTGCGGACTGATCCCGGTCCTAGGTGTTTTAATGAGTTCTGTTCCCATAGCCCTGGTGGCCATTAACGTGGGAGGACTTAACATGGTTTTGGCCGTCCTAGTTTTAATCGTCATCATCCACGCAGTGGAATCGTATATACTAAACCCTAGGATTGTTTCTGCGGTTATGCACATAAACCCAGTCCTCACCTTAATGATCCTTTACGTGGCTCACAGTCTGATGGGTATCTGGGGTATGCTTTTGGGAGTGCCTATCTCCGTTTATTTTTACCGAGTAGTGGCCAATAACTGCGACAAACCCAAAAACGGTCGCCATCTCTCGGCCTCTCCCGCAGGCAGCGCGAGCGTAACGAACCAAACGAAGGAGACAGCAATTGAAACTACCTAGCACAAATAATGTTAAAGCTTCAAACGCCCTTTATCCTCTCCTAATGCTAACGCTAGCCGTAGCCGCGGTTCTTTGGTCTTGTAAGGCCAACGCCTATTTCCAAAGGGTAGTCATGCTAGGCGATAGCCACATGGCCATCGGCAAATGGGAGAGTTTATCGGCTAAAGCGGAATTTATAAATCATGGTGTTTCTGGAGAAGGCTTTCGCAATATACTAGAGCGACTTGATCAAACTATCAGCCTTGAGCCTGACATCATCTTTCTGGAAGTCGGAGTTAACGATCTAGGCGACTTTAGAGACCCTAAAGATATCGTCGACGGCCATAAGCTTATCTGGAAAAAGATAAAACTAGCCCTGCCGCAAACGAAAATAGTAGTCTGCTCTCTTTTACCAATGAACGAACTTATCTATGGCATAGATCTGACCGGCATTAACGCAAAAATAAGACTAACCAACAAAATGCTCTTAGATGCGGCTAAAATAGCCAGAATTGATTTTATCGACCTCTACGGTCCCCTAGCCGACTCTGACCAGCAATTACGCCCAGAATGGACCAAAGACGGTCTCCACCTCAGAACCGAGGGCTACGACGTCTGGCGGGCCATGTTATCGCCGTATTTTAGATAAATAACTCCCTTCGCCTTATCCCCTCCTCCGTAAGGCGATCATCTTTTACTTTGTTCCGGCCTAGACCTTAGCCTGGCTAGCCCTTTTCTCCCTGACTTAAGTCAGAAGTCGCCGACGGAGACAAATGACCAAAAAACATATCATCCCTGAATCCCATAAGCTGGATATCGAATCTTTAGGCCCCACTAAAATCGACTCTCCGCTTTTAAGCAGCCCATCGAAAACCAACGAAGAGACCATTGGTTGGGACGCCTTTGCCGACGACTCTAACCGCATCATGATGGATGCAACCTTGACCTCGTTTGAAAAATTTAAGGCCGGTGGGGAAACTCCGGCTAGTTTCGAGCTAGCCGGAGCTAGGCGCAAGATTTATTTCGACCCCTCCAAGGTCAGAGCCGGCATACTGACGGCAGGGGGCTTGTGCCCGGGACTTAACGAAGTGGTCCGTTCGCTAGTTATGACTCTTTATTACCGTTACGGGGTACGCAATATTTTGGGCATCAAATACGGCTATCAAGGGCTAATCCCCTCCTACGGTCATCCTCTGGTCCAGCTGACCCCCCAGATAGTTAGTGAAATCCATCAGTTCGGCGGGACTATATTAGGCTCTTCTCGAGGCAACCAATCAGTCGAAGAACTGGTTGATTCCCTAGAGCGCCTTAACATGAACATCCTCTTTTGTATCGGCGGCGACGGCACTTTAAGAGGTGCTCACTCCTTAGCCACTGAAATTAAATCCAGGGGGCTTAAAATCGCTATCGTCGGGGTCCCTAAAACTATTGATAACGATATAAGCTTAGTCTCCCGCTCCTTTGGGTTTGAAACGGCAGTGGCAGTGGCTACCGAAGTAATACGCAGCGCCCACACCGAAGCCTTGGGGGCTCCTTGGGGCGTGGGCTTAGTTAAGCTAATGGGCCGAGATTCAGGTTTTATCGCCGCCACGGCGGCCTTAGCCCGAGGAGACGCCAATTTTGTGCTCATCCCAGAAGTTGATTTTGACGTGGCCGGCCCAGGGGCCCTTCTTGATAGGCTCCATGATCGTTTAAGCGGCCGAGGCCACGCCGTAATCGTCGTGGCCGAAGGTGCGGGGCAAAAATTTTTCGAGGGTGAGAGGGTCGATAAGGACGCTTCCGGCAACACCCTCTTTAAAGATATTGGACAGTATTTAGCCGAAGAAATCAGAAACTATTATAAAAAATTAAATCAGGAGCTTAATCTTAAATATATCGACCCCAGTTACATAATCCGCAGTGCCCCGGCTAACTCTACCGACCAAGTTTTTTGTAGTTTCTTAGGCCAAAAGGCCGCTCACGCGGCCATGGCTGGTAAGACGGATCTACTCATAGGCCAGTGGAACGATCATTTCGTGCACGTGCCCATCGCCATGTCTATTCAGGAGCGAAAAAAGATTGAACCCTCAGGGGAACTTTGGAATAGCGTCTTAGAGCGCACCGGCCAACCCGATCTCAAATCCAGGGCCAAGGCCTAAAAACTAAAACGGGGACCTTTTGGGTCCCCGTTTTTTTACTCTCAATAATGTTTGGGACGGTCGATTTTGTTCAGATATAGTATGAAAGTACGGTCGACGATACAAATATTGAAAAAAATTAACCCAATTAGCTCAAAAAGTATTAAAAACCATTGATACTAAAGATTATTGGCGGCCATATTAGGCCCAAGCTAAAACTCTAATCAAAATAGGAATCGGCCTGGTCAGCCTTTGTCGCTGCCTAGCCCTAACGGATTAGTTCTTTTAAGTTGAGTAGCGATATTGATTCATATTTTTTGCTTTAATGCTGAAAAAATTGAGTCCGCTTAGGCTTGTCTAATGGGCTTACCTTTAATCGTTTCACTCGACTTTAGTTGTTATCTATAACTTAAAGCGAGTCTTCTGAGCGGGAAAAGGAAAACAAGGTCTTGAAGGGGCCTTGTGAACGGTTACACCGTGAAAGGAGGCTTTACTCCATAATATGAGCAAACAGTCTGTACAACGTCTGATTCCCAGCGACCGCTTCTATATTTAGCGGTTAGGGCAACAATATTCTTACCGGTTTCGACATTCCAACGCATACCAGGCTGTTTCATGCGTCGTTGCAGAACCGTTCTATTGGCACTTTCAATAGCCCCACTCTCAATAAAAAAACCTTTTTTTTATACGAAGCATAATCTATATTGTCTTTATTATTTAATAGATAATTAATTAAATCAAATCTACCTTTTTCAATTTTGCGCCTTCCTAATGATCTAATAATATTTATACAATCTAAATATTTACTTAAAAGTAAAAGATCACAAATATTTTTAGCCCATGGAACATATTTGTCCTCATCTAAATTAAATATATTTTTTGTAAATGTATATACTTTTTATTTTAAATACTCAAAATTCAAAATTTGTTGTACATTCCTAAATAATTCTTTATTTTGATTTCTAATCCACGTGGCTCCATCACTCAATAAAATAGTATTTTTATATTTACCATATCCATTTCTAATAGCTAGGGAATAAAGTGGTTTTTTAAATTCATCAATAGTACCAATTATTGATATATATTCTTTTTTTAAAAGTCTATGTTGTTTTTTTCCATGTTTATCGGTCCAAAACAACATATTGTCTGTAGAAAATGCCAAGCCAAGCTTATTTTCTTTCCAGGTTGAACCTTGCTCGTCTTTCTCTCGAGTGCGGAACATGACCCCGTCAACTTCAAGATAAAGGTTATGATTAATTTGTTTTTTTTGCTCCCGAAAAGTCCACGGTTTGTTTTTCACCCAGATATCTTCGGCTATTTTCACATCATTGGCCCTCACTAACGAGCCAATTAAATTGGTAACGGACCGTATAGAGTCATCATTAATTTTGATGTCTGTTCTTTTTAAAAGAACATTTTCCGCATCTTCAAATGAGTCGGAAGTGGAACCAACTAACGCAACTTCCAGCATAGTTCCTACTGTCATGTTATACGGTAGATGAGCTAGCCCAAGCGCCTTGTCGAAGGGAAATATTAACTTTTTCTGGCTTAACTCCGCCAATTTTTTCGCATCCCCAGGCGTGGATGGGATCAAGGCAATTCTTTCAAAAGGAAGTCTTCCCGCCAGGGTCATGAAAGAAGTCTTGTAACGTCGGAAATTTTTAAGTTTCAGCCCTTTGTCGAGGTATTCAATTTTTTTTTTAACTATGAGCTTCCATTCAGATTTGAATCGACGCAAACAGGTAGTCAAGACAGCTATGTCAATCTCCTTTTGCTTTTTGAACAAATTTAACATCATTTCTTCAATTTGTGAAATTGTAAGAAAATCATCCTCACCAGCTAAATTACGTTTGAAATTGGCATGGTACTCCATGAACAACGTGACAAGGTCTTTAAGTTCAGAAGAAGGGAAATCTGGACCATACTGATCCGCGTAGCTGAAAATGGTATTCAACAAAGAATCAAACTCCATCGAGAACTCTTTTGAGTTGGCTTTATCCTTGTCAATTTGATTAACCTGATTTCCCGGTCATTTTTCCTACTACAGGATGAATTATTTTTAGTTGTCTTGGTAAAAACTAACTATTTAGCCGGATATATTAAATATGAAAAATTTTTTGGTTGACTTATCGATT
>JAITQT010000078.1 GCA_031288745.1 Deltaproteobacteria bacterium | reverse complement strand
GCTTGGCTAGAAAGAAGATGAGCGAGCCTACTAGTCCCATCGTCCGGTTAACCAGGGCATATCGTCACTTAGAGCGTTTAACTGAACTTATCCGCATCATGGTTAAATTTGGTTTCGGAGACGTTTTCGATCTCTTAGGCCTAGGCGATCTTCTGGCTAAGGCTCGCAAGTTGGCCGGTCTCGCCGCTATTGATATCCAGGCCACTAGACCTAGAAGATTGCGTTTGGCTCTTCAAGAGATGGGGCTTGTTTTTGTAAAGCTTGGCCAGTACCTATCGACTAGGCAGGACATCTTAGCTGAGAATTATCTAGACGAACTCTCCTTACTTCAAGACGCCGTGCCGCCGTTGCCTGGCTCGGAAATCTCTGAGATTATTTCTAGCCAGCTTAACCAAGGCTGCCTAATTAATATCTCCCCCGAACCTTTAGCCGCCGCTTCCATCGGCCAGGTGCATTCAGCCGAGCTTAGCGAAGATAAACGCGAGGTGGTGGTTAAGATTAGAAGGCCTGGCCTTCAAAAACAGATCGACACCGACCTTGAAATCCTAGCTTTTATAGCCGATTTAGTAGAAAAACACCTGCTTTTTCTCGACTATGTCCACGCTTCTGATTTAGTTAACGAATTTAAACGCAATCTAACTTCCGAGCTAAACTTTCGCTTGGAGGCGGTCAACATAGAGCGCTTCGGTCGCCTTTATGCCAACGATCCTCAGGTTAAGATCCCTAAAGTCTTTAAATCTTTATGCACGACCGATATTTTAGTCATGGAAAGGGTTGGAGGGCTAAAGGCCGATGATGTCGAGGGCCTGAAGGTCATGGGGATCTCCCCTTCTGAGGTGGCCTCAATTTTTTCCAGGGTAGCCCTAGAACAGATGATGGAAATCGGGCTTTTTCACGCTGACCCTCATCCAGGCAACATCTTAGTCCAGAGCGGACCCAAGCTAGCTTTTATGGATTTTGGGTTGGTTGGGGCCCTTGATCGCCGTTCGCGGGAAAGCCTTTTGTCTTTAGCTGTCGGGGTGGTGACCTTAAACGAAACTAAGGCAGCTAGAGCGGTACTAAGATTAACCATTCATCCAGATAACGTTGATTTTGAGGCCTTGGAGAGGGAGGTGGGCCTCTTTATGGAGACCCATCTTTCGGGTTCTCTTGGCGAGATAAGATTGGGCGATCTTTTGAAAGACGTCTTAGAGCTGATGAGCCAGCATAACTTAAGGGCCCCTCAAAATTTGCTCCTTTTAATTAAAGCCTTGGTTCAATACGAAAGCCTAGGTCTTAGATTAGATCCTGACTTTAAAGTGGTAGAGGTAGCTGGCCCTCAGATAGCAACTATATATCGTAAGCGGTTTTCACCGTTGTATTGGTTCGACTCCTCGGTCCGCGGGGCCCTAGTCGCAGCCGATACGGTGGAAAACCTCCCGAGCGATTTTAAAAATCTCTTTAGAACTTTAAAAAGTGGTAGGCTCCCAGCCGATTTAACTATCAAGGATTTAGACCGCCTGGGCCGCTCGATTACCGAAGCAGGCTATCGTTTAAGCTTTGCTTTGGTGCTTGCTTCCTTGGTTATAGGATCGGCCGTGGTTATCCATTCTAAAGTCCCACCTCTCTGGCGGGGGTTTCCGGTATTAGGTTTGGTGGGTTTTTTGGGGGCTGGTTTGGTCGGCTTTTGGCTCTTGGTCGATTTTTTGAGGAAATAGCCTCAATATAGCTCTGGTATAAATATAGCCTAAACCATAGCTCGCCCCTAGGCCAAAGTCCAAGGAGGTGCTCGGCTATATCTTACTGTACTCTTTGGCCTTAAGCCTTGATGGCAAAAAAGCTAAGGGAGAGATGAATCGACCTCTAAAAACTTATAAAGCTTGGGGCTAAGCTATGTGACTTGCTTTGGCAGGCATTGGCTTTCGAGATGTAATGGATTTTCAGAGCTAGCCTTAAGTTAATCATGATCTTTGAAGGCTTCTAATTAGGTTAAAAATTATTTCCATCTTATTAATACCGCTGCTTCTATTAAGCAAAATTTGGAGGTAATTTTTTTCCAATAAGCTTGGCGCTTTAAAGTTCCTAACAATCAAGTTGTGAATAGACACCCTAAGAGCGACCAGATTATTTTGGACAGCTCTGTAATAATATTAAGTTAACAGACCTAAAATCTTAAAATAGATATAATTAGTTTCCATTATGGGATTATTAAAAATAAAATAAGCTTGGCGCTTTAAAGTTCCTAACAATCAAGTTGTGAATAGACACCCTAAGAGCGACCAGATTATTTTGGACAGCTCTGTAATAATATTAAGCTAACAGACCTAAAATTTTAAATTAGATATAATTAGTTTTCATTATGGGATTATTAAAAATAAAAGAAGTCTTTTAAGGTCTTGACTTTGTCAATAAATTTTCGTAATATTATAAACCAGTGTGCTTAAACAGAAGCCTTTGGCTTAATAGCTTGTAATTGGCTCTGTTGGTTGATGAACGTGAAACCGTTCACCAAGCCTTTTTTCCACACGTTGCGGCTGGTAGTGACTTTCGAGTTGTAATTAAGTCTTAGCATACCCTTAAGAGGTTAACATTAGTTCTTTTGAGGTTTCTACTTAGCTCTCTGCTCCAACCATATATTTTAACTTTGATTAATGTTAAATTACTAAGCTCCTATAGGGGGCTACATTGTTGCGGTATATATCGTTCCTTTCAATAGGCTTGGCACCGCAACGTTCTTTTTTGTGAACGGGCCCTTAAACGTTCACATTGGTGAAAGGACACTAGGAGAAACAATAATGGCATCTACTGATCCTAAAGTCATTGAAGACCTTAAAGAGGCTTTTGCCGGTGAGTCTCAAGCCAACCGCAAATATCTAGCCTTCGCTGAGAAGGCTCAAAAAGATAATCTGGCTTATGCGGCCAAGATATTTCGCGCTGCGGCTGAGGCGGAGACTATACACGCCCATAGCCATTTAAGGCTCTTAGCCGGGATTAAGTCCACCCCTGAGAACATTGGGGCGGCTATCGAGGGAGAAACCTTCGAGTTCACTAAGATGTACCCCGGCATGCTCGCTGACGCCAAGGCAGCTGGTGACAAAGCTGCCGAACACGGCTTTAACTTAGCCAACGAGGCCGAGAAGGTCCACGCCGAGCTTTTTAAAAAAGCCTTGGCTAATCCCGGTCAGACCCCGCCCAAGGTGTATGTCTGTAAGATTTGCGGTCATGTGCACGAAGGCGATCCGCCTGATAAGTGCCCCATCTGTGGCGGGCAAAAGCAAAATTATTTTGAGATCATTTAAATTTTTCCCTTTGATTTTTCACCCCGGCTTGTCCGGGGTTTTTTTTGGCCTTCACCCTAGCGCTGAAAACAAAAAAACGATGGCGGCTTAAAAGTTGTCGGCTAAGATGGTTTAAAAGGGCAAGCGGTGGCGGTGGCTATTGAGGCGCGGCTACAAAAATAAATAACGGTTACCTTATTTAAGCCTATAATAGGCTTTTTCGTCGCGCAAAGTTAGAGGCCTTGGTGCTTAAGGGCGAGAAATTGCGGAAGGTAAGGACTGGTAGTTGATTATGTGGGCGCTCTGCAAAAGGATTTGAAAGTGCGCGGCCTAGATATATTTCATGTAACCGTTCACCAAGTCTTTTTTTCCACCTTGCGGCAGGTAGCGACTTTAGAGTTGTAATTAAGTTTTAGCATACCCTTAAGAGCTTAACATTAGTTCTTTTGAGGTTTCTACTTATCTCTCTGCTCCAACCATATATTTTAACTTGGATTAATGTTGAAATTACTAAGCTCCTATAGTGGCTACATTGTGCTGCGGTATATGTTGTCCCTTTCAATAGGCTTAGCACCGCAACATTCTCATTTGTGAACGGACACTAATTCATCGCGGTGATTCATGATAATCTTATCAGCCGCTTTATGTGTGGACAGAAACAAAAATGGCCGTTAAAGGGGCAACAGTCTCTTGGTTAATAGATAATTTTTAAAAGCTAAGTCTCACCAAGTCTTTAGGCCTCAACAAGAACACCCTGAACCGGTTCATTTTAAAAAAGGTAAAGGGGTAGGACGGTTGAAAATGGGTCTTGAGCGATGGCCTAATTCTTTTTTCATAAGAGAGAGGTTGATCACAATGCAAACCCAGTGGACCAGAGTGAGCTAAAGACACGAAGCCTGTTTGATATCAGGGGGGCTCTAATCAACTCAGCTGGCGTAAGTAAGTCTCATTTTGTTAAACACCAACCGGTGAGCCTGGTGCGGTTCAATTAGTACAGAGCGGAGGTAGGGGCAGGAGACTGTCTCCTTATCCCTCTTCTACATTAAAATGACTGGTAATATAACTAAATAATAACGCTATTTTCTATATTTAAATATTTTATTGAGGGTAGTATGGTTTTATAAATAAAAAAATATAAAACCCACGTTGATTAAATCGTCTTTAAGAGCTAGAACAGGTTTAATTTGTTGAACTTTATTAATAGGGAACGATTAAATTTTAAAAATTTATTATAGCGTTATGTTGGTCGTTAGACCATTATAATGGTTTTTTTATAGCCTTGGGCCTTGAGAACAAAATATTTTTTGGTGCTTTAAAATTTTTGTTGCTATTTTTTTAAAAGTGGCGTATCCTAGGTTTACGAACGTTCGATAGTCAATGCCTTTAGCGGTTTGACTTGCCCCCTTGTTTTGGCTATTTGGCCTCCTCAGCCTGAAATCGCGTCCCTTTCGACTGTTAATTTTTTTTCGGTCGGACCCTTATGGTTTTTGTGTAACCGTTCACCAGGTCTTTTTTTCCACTGCGTACGACATATTTAAAGTTTCTAAATAATCTCGCGAGCTTTTATCCAAAAGCCGAGGTCTAATTTTTTTCGTTCGTGCCGCTTATAGGCCGTAGGCGTTAAAAAACAGACTAGGGCCAAGATTGGGCGGGCCTCTTCCAATTTTTCGAGTCTTAGCGTGGTGATTATAGGATGAATCTATGAACCCCTAAAAGGGACCAGAAAATTTACTAGACTAATTGCCTCTAGGTTCTATCTTAGCCCTAACGAATTAAATTTGACCTTTAAATATATTTGGACGTATGTATTGACGCTTATAATAGTCAATGGTCTTAATAAGGGCTTTCCCTCTTTGTTTTGTTATTTTTCTCTACTATTTATTCAAATATACAATATTAATACGCTAATATAATAGTATTATATATCATAAACTTGTGTTAGGCTCCAGCTAGAGCTTAGTCCTTAGTGGACTAGAAATTAAGGTGGGGCGTATTGAAATTTATTCCGAATAACTATGTTTCGGAATTTTATTTACAAAAAAAACAAACTATCAATTGTTAGTTTCATAAGTATACTAAAAAAATTTTATTATTAGGTGAATAGTTTATAATAAATGTATGCTTCGTTCTTGAATTGATTATTTTTTCTTTACGGTTTATTTTCTCTAAAACTACTTTAATGAAAAGGAGGTTTTTATGGAAAAAAAAGTCCAGCTCGATGCAGTGGAAAACCTGCCGACCAAGGCTCTTTTCGGCTACTGTTCCATCTTGAGCGTCAGTGAAGTCGGCCGCTATTACGATTTTCTCTGGTACAAGTTTATTGAGCGTTTGACTCTGGCCAATATCTCTCAAGACAGGGAGCTATACGGAGTCTGCGCTAATTTATCCAGAAGCGGCTTTTTTGAGTATTGGACCGCGATCGAGATTAGATCTGGCGAAGAGGTACCTGAAGATCTAATTGACATCCCCATGGTCGCCGGTACCTATGGTAGTAAAGTGGAAAGACCAGACACGCCACTTCCGCTAATCTACGGCAAGCTCTCGGAGCAATGGGAGCGCCCCTCCGATTACGTTTTAAACTGGAGACAACCATTTTACGAACTCTATAAGCCTAATTGGTCAAATCGCCGGGCAGTCAAATTTTGCCTTCCTTTGTTCGTGGGTTTTGAATTAGCTGACAAGAGTCTTTCTTCGGAACTAACCACTTAAAGGCAACGTAACCGTTCACCAAGTCTTTTTTTCCCCACGTTGCGGCTGGTAG
>JAITQT010000069.1 GCA_031288745.1 Deltaproteobacteria bacterium | reverse complement strand
GTCCTGAATAAAGACCATGAGCTGCTGGGTGTTTGAGCCCACGCTTTGTTGGTAGTTGGTCAGAGAGGTGATATTAAAGTCCCACTCAGCCTTAGTGTGCAAGTTATCATTATCCACTGTATCATAAGGGAGGCCTCTATCTTTAAAGAACTGGACCATGTCTGCAGGCATCTCGGAGAGACCTTCTTCACCATTGGCGGCAGCGTGGCTTTGAAGCGCTCTGGCCCTGGCGATCATGTCGGCCACTTGCTTAGATTCTGCCTGGGCGGCTTCGATTTGATCCATGTAATCCATGGCCTTGTCTTTGCTAATCTGGGCCATGGTCATTTGTAAGGCGGCAAAACGCAGCTGTGGGCTACCGCCGGTATAGTTATAAATTTCTGTTGCGTCTGGGTTACTGGTCTGAATTGTAGTAGGAGTAATTGAGTCTGCCATTTTTTTTCTCCTCTCGAACTTAAAATTGGCAATAGAAAATTTTGAAAATAAGTTTAGAAAATTATGACCGGGCGGATTAGAAAACTTAAATTTTTAGTCCTTGGCCTAAGGGCTAAAAGAAACATAGGGTAAAGAAGACCAAACCCTTAGTTTATGGAGAGCATTAAGCGGTCATAATCCTCAGAAATTTAAGTCAGCCACTTATAAGTAACCAAATGCGTAAGCCAGCGAGGTTGACTTAAGCGCTCCTTTGTTAAGAACTTAAGGGTATGCTAAAACTTAATTACAACTCGAAAGTCGCTACCAGTCGCAACGTGGGGAAAAAAAGCCTTGGTGAATGGTTACTTTTAAGCTAACCCTTAGCGATAGTGCTTAGAGTTTGGTTAGACTGTTGAATAGCGGTGTTAGAGCCGGTCAAGTATGAATTGTACTGGCCCATAAAGTCCTGAATAAAGACCATGAGCTGCTGGGTGTTTGAGCCCACGCTTTGTTGGTAGTTGGTCAGAGAGGTGATATTAAAGTCCCACTCAGCCTTAGTGTGATAGTTATCATTACCCGTTGTATCATAAGGGAGGCCTCTGTCTTTAAAGAACTGGACCATGTCTGCAGGCATCTCAGAGACAGCTTGTTCGCCGTCTTTGCTATTGGCGGCAGCCTGGCTTTGAAGCGCTCTGGCCCTGGCGATCATGTCGGCCACTTGTTTAGATTCTTTCTGGGAGGATTCGATTTGATCCATGTAATCCATGGACTTGTCTTTGCTAATCTGGGCCATGGTCATTTGTAAGGCGGCAAAGCGTAGCTGGGGGCTACCGCCGATATAGTTATAAATTTCCATAGCGTCTGGGTTATTGGTCTGAATTGTAGTAGGAGTAATTGAGTCTGACATTTTTTTTTTCCTTTCGGTTAAAAAATTAATTTTGATTGAGAAAGTTTTGAAAATAAGTTTAGGAGAAAAGCCCTGAGGCTGATTGAAAAACGTTGCTCTTAGGGCCTTTTAAGAGGTTGTCCCGTAGTTTTGAGCGGCGGCTATTAAATTTTTAGCCCTTTCCCTAATAGCCGTATGCGTGGGGCCTTCTCCGCCCATCTCGGAAGCGGCCGTCCAGGCGGCCAAGGCCATGGGTTTGTTTAATTGCTTTAAGAGGCACTGACCGGAAAGGAGCATAGGGTAAGGATCGCTAAAGCCTTGACTGATAGAACACATTAAATAAGCGTCAACCGCTTGCGACAATTTGTTGGTAGCTTGATAGATTGCCCCTAGACCCAACCAAAAGCGCGCCTCGCGCTGTTCGTAGACGCAAAGGGCTTTAAAGGCCGTTAGCGCGTCTTCATACTCGCCCATAATGTAGAGAGAATGGCCCAAAAGGTAGAGGGCTTCTAAACGTTCCGAGCCTAAGTCTGAGAGTTCGGCTAAGCTAGGAGTGGACAAAAAATCTACAGAGATTTGAGCCAGTTGCTCGGATGTAAACTGGGCGGATGCGGGAGAGGTAGTCATAAGTGCACCTTTTACTTTACTTACGCTAGCGAGGGCCAAGAATTAGGTATAAGAGTTAAATAGCGGCCTTAAGAGGCGATGATCTATTTTTAAGGGGCTATGGCCCCGGAGCGTCGGCTAGGAGCGCTCTTGTGGGTCCCGCTTCCTTCACTAGCCTCTCTGGACCTTAGTTGGCCTTCTTTCTCGGCTTCAGCCTTGGCTTGGTCTATCAGCTTTTTTTCCTCTGGGTTAAGGTCGGAGGTTTTGTATTGACGTAGCTGATCTTCTGTGAGATCAAGGGCTTTAAGATGCTGATTGAAACGGCTGTTAAGTTCGGAGAGAGAGTCTTTAAGTTGTTCAATTTTAGATTTTTGCGAGGCAAGGTCTTGGTCAGTGAAAGCCATCGGGAACTCCTTGTAAATTCTAGCCGCCTTGTTGGTGAACATTAGCGGTAATAATGGATTTTGCAATAGTAGTGCCAAGGGTGCAAACTAGACAAAGATAAACGGAGGGAGTTTAGTGATACGCCGGACCAAAAACATTTGCCGAGCCATAGCACCTCACGTCGCCATCTACCTTTGAGGTAAAAGTTGAAACCGGTAAATCATTTAGGTCGTCAGTAGAATTAAGGCAGAAGCCAAAAAAGTTGGCGTAAAGCCATAAACAAGTCAAAATATACAACTTTATAGGCGCCATCTGAGTTTTGTGGTTGTAAGATGGAAAGGGGAGAAATCAGTCGGCGCGTTTATGTTTGGTCTCAACTAAGATACTAAATACAGACGCAGTCTAAAGCGAAATAATAGGGCCCAAACGATAGGAACTAATCCGCTTGCCAGGCAAAATTTAGGTTAAGATTTAGGGCAGAAATCAATTGAAAGAACTATTATACCATAAAAATAAAGAAAATAACTCTATCGAAGCCAAGGGAAATATTATTGTTTTAATCTAAATTAATAAAAAAAGATATTAAGTTTTGTTTTATTTTTATTAATCTATAAAAAATAGCTTTTATAGAGATAAAAATTAAAAAAAAAGGTCTTAAAGTTTATTTTTTTCGTAACCGTTCACCAAGTCTTTTTTTCCCCTCGTTGCGGCTGGTAGCGACTTTCAAGTTGTAATTAAGTTTTAGCAGACCCTTAAGTTCTTAACATTGATCGAAGCGCAAAAACCCCTAAAAAGCAAAGTAGTCTAAAAAATTAACTAGTAATAAGGCCCTGTTACAATTTTAAGGACTGATAAAGGTGACTTTTTGCGCTTCGATCAATAATAGGTAACCGTTCACCAAGTCTTTTTTTCCCCACGTTACGGCTGGTAGCGACTTTCGAGTTGTAATTAAGTTTTAGCATACCCTTAAGTTCTTAACATTAGTTCTTTTAACGTTTCTACTTAGCTCTCTGCTCCAACCAT
>JAITQT010000067.1 GCA_031288745.1 Deltaproteobacteria bacterium | reverse complement strand
TTAGCATACCCTTAAGTTCTTAACATTAGTTCTTTTAACGTTTCTACTTAGCTCTCTGCTCCAACCATATATTTTAACTTTGATTAATGTTAAAATTACTAAGCTCCTATAGGGGGCTATATTGCTGCGGGATGTGTCGTCCCTTTCAATAGGCTTGGCACCGCAGCGTTCTCTCTTGTGAACGGGCCCTTAAACGTTCACATTTGTGAACGGACACTAAGTGCTCTATTGCAATAGATTTAGGCTTGTGGCAAAATATTAAAACGCTTAGGGCTGGCAGCTAAGCTGCTCTATTTTTTTAGGCCCTAATTATCCGTTTAAAATTCAGCCTTTTAGCAGTGCTAATTTGTAGCCTCTGTTCTTCTGGAGAGGCTGGCTACGAGTTGTTTTTTCGCGTCTTTTCAGATTATAGAGAAGAACGCTATTCCTCCCCTGGCTAAAATCAGGGGACTCATGATAGGAAATGAAGATGAAAGATCAAGTGGAAGTGGCTTTAAATAAAATTCGTCCAGCTTTGATGGCTGATGGTGGTAATATCGAATTGGTCGACGTCAAAGAAGGCCGTGTTTCGGTCCGTCTAACCGGAGCTTGCCACGGTTGTCCTATGGCTCAGATGACCCTTAAGGAAGAAGTTGAAAAGTCTATAATGTCTTCAGTGCCTGGGGTGACGGAGGTAATCTCGGTCTAAGCTAAATTTTTTAGGGCCACTAGGCGATTTTTTTATGGCCTAGCCCTAATTTTGGCTTAAACTAAGGCTAGATAGCCATTTAGGTTATTTGGTTTTTCCCTGCTTTGATTTTGCGGTTTTAGTCTTTTCGCCTAAGTCTAAAGAGGCGAAGTTTTTACCGTTACCAAACGCTAAACCGAGGCACCTTGGCGGCCCCGGTTTTTTTAGGCCCAGGCCATTGTTTTTTCATATGGGCGGGGCTAAAGGCCCGGTCGACTTTTTAGAGGTAAGATTAAACTGTCCAACCCTCCCTAAAGGGCGGGGCTGGTAAAAGTCCTTGGGTTTACTAAGGTAAGCAAGAGTAAAGTTGGCTACGTTTATTAGGTTAAAGAACAACGGGGTCAGGCCTTTTTAGTTACGCCCTCTTTAAGCTTAAGCTATAGACAAGCACAAAGTAAGTAAGAAACGGATTGGAGGGTAAAACTGAATATTTACGTTTTTGAGATTAACCGAAACAGTCCCGTAAGGGTATCTTAATTTAGGCTATTACCTTGGCCAAATGGCCATCAAGGGCCTAAGTTAGTTTCAAAATTAATACGCTTAGAGGCTTGATTACCATCTCCCACTAGAATTGCGCTCGCCCCGAAGGGGCAACGGGTAAAAGTGGACTTATCGCAATTTTTCAGACTAAAGAGAAGGACGCCATGGCTCTTCAAGGTTAAACCTAGGAGGCTTCTGGCGAGAAAGAAGATGAGCGAAAACGATAATTATTTGGCTCAACTGACCGAAAAATTACAATCTCTTCGCGGTCAATGCGACCTCTTGGCTCTGGAAGCACCATCGAGCCAGGCTCCTTTCACTTTGATGGAGCGCTTAAGGGGCCTAAAAAGCCAACTAGACGCCCTAGACCAAGATTTTAACGCCCGGCTTAAGTCGCTAGGCTTTGACTCTATGGCCGCGACAGTTTTTCCAACTCCAAGCTCCGTGGCTGAAAAAGACTCTAGCCAGGAGGCGGAAGAGGAGGCCAATTCAACTTTTGAGCCCTTACTTCAATTTAAAAACCAAATAGATTCTTTAGCCCGGGTGATAGAGAGTAAAATTGGTAAATCTTTACCCACAGTCACCTCTATGTCTTCTAATGAGGACTCCCAAGAGTTAAGAGCGGAAGAGCTTAAGAGAAAGCTGACCCTCTTAAACGAAAATTTGGAGAGCCAGCTTAAAAGTTTTGGGCTTAAGGAAAGCGACTTAAGAGAACTCGTCTCTTCAGGCGGACCACCTATTTCTACTTCTTTAGCGTCTCTTGACTGGTCGAGTCCAGAAGATAGGGTAGCGGTTTTAAAGGGTAAATTACGGGCCTTAAAAGATGAGCTAGACCATCAACTCGTCTCCGTAAGGCCTCGAGGGGCAGCGGAAGAGAGCGAGGAAGGCTAAATTTTTTAAAATAGGTCAAGGGCTAAGCCCCCTCTTCAAAGCTCCTGAGTTCTATGGAGGCCTCTTTGGTAGTTTTTGATAAAAGAGTTTGCTATGATGACAAAATTTTTCTCCTTTGGATGAGGGGCTTGACAATAATTAAAAATTTGGTAAGATTTCACTTAGTTATTTCGTAAATTTTCATTTTCTTTAATTGCTTTAATAGGGCGTCATTTTTTTTGGTTAAATTCTTTGAAACCGTTCACCAAGTCTTTTTTTTCCCACGTTGCGGCTGGTAGCGACTTTTGAGTTATAATTAAGTTTTAGCATATCTTTAAGTTCTTAACATTAGTTCTTTTAACTTTATCTACTTAGCTCTCTGCTCCAACCATATATTTTAAATTTGATCGAAGCGCAAAAAGTCACCTTATATGAGTCCTTAAATTTGTAACAGAGCCTTATTACTAGTTAATTTTTTTGACTATTTTGATTTTAAGAGGTTTTTGCGCTTCGATCAAATTTGATTAATGTTAAAATTACTAAGCTCCTATAGGGGGCTACATTGCTGCGGGATGTGTCGTCCCTTTCAATAGGCTTGGCACCGCAGCGTTCTCTCTTGTGAACGGGCCCTTAAATGT
>JAITQT010000045.1 GCA_031288745.1 Deltaproteobacteria bacterium | reverse complement strand
GGGAGAGGTTATCACGATTACTCCCCCGCCTGATGGGGAACCTAACACGCTCGCTTACTGAAAACAAAAGCTAACCGATACTTTAGGAGGTTTCGATGGAGTGTGTCCGTTCACCAAGGTGAACGTTTAAGAGCCCGTTCACAAGAGAAAAAGCTGCGGTGCCAAGCCTATTGAAAGGGACGTCACAGACCACAACAATGTAGCCCCCTATAGGAGCTTGGTAATTTTAAAATTAATCAAAGTTAAAATATATGGTTGGAGCAGAGAGCTAAGTAGAAACCTCAAAAGAACTAATGTTAAAATCTTAAGGGTTTGTTAAAACTTAATTACAACTCGAAAGTCGCTACCAGCAGCATCGTGGAGAAAAAAAGACTTGGTGAACGGTTACCAAATCCTAATGATAGGTGATTTTTATCAGGAATTAAAGATAATTATTAGTCGCGTATGGTCTAAGGGCTTCTAGCCAGACCCCGTAAGCCTTAGCCGATAAATGGGCCCCATCTAAGCTCATATCCTCGCGCAGCTGTCCAGTGTCGTCGGATATGAGAGAAAAAAGATCAACGAAAGTGCGCTTTTCTAAATCAGCCGCTTTTTTTAAAAGACTGTTAGTTTGCTTAACCCGCTCGTTATTTAGATTTGGACTTGGCCAGTCGAATTTATCTTCCCTTAGAGGGGTCAGAGAGCAGACGATTAAAATAGAGCCGCAGCCTAATATATTTCTTATCTCTCCCCAGATCCTTGCGTGACCTAAGCTAACCTCCAAGGGGCTTCGACCTTGGCTAAGATCATTTATGCCTATTTGAACAAAGATCTTATCGGGCTTTACCTCCAAGACCTCCCCGAGGCGAGCCCAGGCCCCCATGGTGGTGTCGCCTGAAACTCCAAAATTTAAAACTAGAGCCTTGGGATTGAGGGGGGCCCAATTCCAAAACTCGGTTAGACTATCGCCCAACATAACCAAAACTGGGTTTTCTCGGCTCAAAACACATCCCCTTAGGCTCGCACGCCCTAAATATTTCTGATTTCTTTAAACCTCCAATAGGATAGAGGTATAAGTAAGACTAATTTTCTTTCTAAAAATTTGAAAAAAACCTCGCTAAATAGATATTATCTCGATTAATAAAATCCTTATCAGTTATGGCCATGGCCTTCTGTAGCTGCGGCCCCGCCCTCCACTCTCCTACCCGTTAAGGCCAAAAAAGCGTCTTCAAGATTAACCCGCCTAAGGGTCCCTTCTGTTTCTAAAGAGCGAATAAACTCGGCAGCCTTAAGTCGATCTTCAAAAAAACTAGTTGATAGGCCGTTCTGGCCGTAACAATCCACGGCCCACTGGCCAAAGCGCTCCATAACGGAAGCGGGTACCCCGCTCTCAACTAAGCGACCGCGGTTTATAAAAGCCACCCTTCCGGCCAAAAACTCGGCCTCCTCTATGTAATGAGTGGTTAGAAAAACGGTAACTCCAGAGAGATTGATTTTTTTTATTAAGCTCCAAACCCTTCTGCGGATAGCCGGATCTAACCCGGCCGTGGGCTCGTCTAAAAATAGGACTTTAGGTCCGTGACTTAAGGCCCTAGCTATCATTAGCCTGCGCTTTAACCCACCGGATAGAGTTTTAACTAAACTAGAAGCTCTATCAGACATTTCCACGCAAGCTAAACACTCTTTAAAGCTCTCCCGACGCTTCTTTGCCGAAAGGCCGTAAAGCCGACCGTGAATATCAAGGTTTTCCCAAACCGTTAGTTCTCCGTCAAGATTATTGTGCTGGGTAACTAGGCCACACAGACTTTTAACTTTAAGCGGATCTTTGGTAATATCAATCCCCCCGATTATTGCCGCCCCGCAATCAAACCTAGTTAAGCCGGTTAAAATGCGGATGGTCGTGGTTTTTCCCGCTCCGTTAGGTCCGAGAAAAGCGAAGAGTTCCCCTTCGGCCACGTCTAAATCGAGACTATCTAGAGCCTTAATCTGGCCGTAGCTTTTTTTTAGCTCTCTAATTTTGATCATAAAATTTCCTAAAAAAATATTTTACTATCTAGGTATTTGAAAGAACTAAGGGGGCGGTAAACTTTTATCCTATTGGGGGCAGAGGGTGGCAGACGCATTAAGTTCGAAAAATAACCTCAATTGAGGATAGCCTAATTCCTGTTCGTAAGCTAGCTTAGGCCACAGCTTTAAACTTTAAGGCTAACCACTTCGCTTAAAGACTTCGTCCTGATCATCGGTAAAGTCTTCCAAACGCCCCTCAAGCTCCAAATACTCCTCTCTTAACTCCTCTTCAAGTTGGCCAGGGTTTTCCCAAAGCCCGCGGCTTATGGCTTCAAGGAGTTTATCTAAGATATTTCTCCTAGCGAATGGGTTAACCTTTTCCATCCATTCTTTCATTTCCTTATCTAGCACCCAGGCGCGAGCGGCCTTTTCGAACATCCAATCATCGATTATCGAGGCGGTGGCGTCCCAACCTAAGAGGACGTCGCTCATATGAGAAATATCTCCTGCACCTTTGTAGCCGTGGCGCATAAGCCCTTTTAACCATTTAGGGTTAACTAGGCGCGTCCTTAACACTCTTTTAGCTTCCTGCGCCGCCGTGCGAGTCTTAACCCTTTGAGGGTCCGAGCTATCGCCGGTTAAGGCTAAGGGGTATACACCCCTTACTGTCTTAGCGGCGACTATCAGCCCTCCATAGTAGTTATAATAATCGGTGCAGCTAAGCAGATCATACTCGCGAGAGTCCTCGTTTTTAACCGTCACATCCATGCGGGCCAGGGCCCGCCTAAAGGCCTCTGGCTTTTTCGTCCCATAGCTCCCCCGACCGTAGGCGTGGCTAGACCACCTAATATAACTTTCCCCTAAATCACTTTGAGTTTGCCATTGCCCCGATTCCACCAAATCTGCTACCCCGGCCCCATAAGAGCCTGGAGGGCAACCAAAGACCCTAAAGGAAGCCTCTCTAAAGGCTTCTTCCTCCGAAAGACCCTGAAGGCGGTATTCTGCGACGTCGCTTAAAACGTGGGCTTTCACGAAGTTACTTTCTATCGGCTCATTTAGGCGGGCTGCCATCTCAACCGCTTTATCTAAAAGCTCGACTAGATTAGGGAAAGAGTCTCTAAAAAACCCGGAAATCCTTGGGGTCACATCTATTCTAGGCCGAGCGAGGCTCTCTAACGGGATAACCTCTAGGCCCTCCACCGTGCCCCCGCTACGCCAAATCGGCTTTAAGCCCAAGAGAAAAAGAATCTCGGCCACGTCGTCGCCGCGGGAGCGCATAGTAGCCGTGCCGTAGACTATAATGCCAACGTTTTGAGGGTATTGGCCGTTTTCAGCTAAAGAACTCTCAATCAAAGCCTCCCCTAAAGCTTTGCCTACCTCCCAGGCAGCCGGGCTGGGGACCTTAGCCGGATCAAGGCTATAAAAATTACGGCCAGTGGGAAGGATGTCGGTTTGCCCTCTGCTCAAAGCCCCGGATGGTCCGGGAGGGACGAAACTTCCGCTCAAGGCGGTTTGGACAGCGTCTATCTCGCCTTGGCAAGCTCTAATATTGGGAACCAAGGAGCGACAAATAAAAGCTAATGCTTCCACTAAAGCCGTGTTAGTACGCCCCAATCTCTCTTTGACCACTCCTTCGACTAAAGAGGGGTCGTAATCGCCTTCAGATAAGGCCTCAACTAACTCCAAAGAACGTAGGTGAAGATCTTTTATGACCTCACTCCCCGTGCGGCCGTTAAAGGAAGGCTTGCCAGCCGAAGCTAATAAGTCGTTGTAATCGTAGCCAAGGGCCGAGGCTAAAGTCTCCCTCAAAGATGGCTGGCCGGGTCCAGCGACCCTAGTAAGCTGCGCGATAAACTCAACTAGTCGTTTCCCTTCTGGTACTATTCCTAAGATATGTAGCCCATCGGCGATCATAGAATCCGAAAGCTGGCCTAAATAAGCGTGCAGCTTTTCCAAAAATAAATCGAAGTCTTCACCCTTAGGCTCTTGGGTTAAATCTAAATCTTTATCTAAACTCGCCTCCTGTACCGCTTGCCAAATCATTTGTTTTAAAAGCGCGACCTTAGCCGGATCCTCTGCTTGGGCCAAACGCAAATCAGAGACTAAAACGTTAATTTTTTCAAGCTCTTGATAGAGGTCGGCCCCGGTCATAGCCGGAATTAAGTGATCGATAATGCATGCGTAAGAGCGGCGCTTAGCCTGAGTGCCCTCGCCGGGATCGTTAATGATATAGGGGTAGATATTAGGCACATCCATGATAGCCAAATCTGGGTAGCAGCTTTGAGATAAACCCAAAGCCTTCCCTGGAAGCCACTCTAAAGAACCGTGCTTACCCACGTGGATAAAGGCCTGGGCCTTCCAAACCTCCTTTAGCCAGCGGTAATGGCTTAAGTAATGGTAAGGGGTGGAAAGGGCCATATCGTGATAGATTTTTTCTATGTTTTCCAAATAGCCGCGGGGAGGCTGGATGGTTATAAAGATATGGCCATTACTTAAGCCCGAAAAAAATAGCTTATTTTGGTAGACGAATAGATCGCCTGGGCATTTACCCCAATCAGACTCCATCTTAAGACGAACCGACTCGGGTAAGCTCTCGTTCCAGGGTAGATACTCGCTGGCCCCCGCATGGGCCTCGGCTTTTAGGGCCATCTGTTCGGGAGTCAGCCAGCGGCGATCGGCGGTTAACCCTGAAATCAACTCATGGGCCAATTCGTCCTCGCCCTCAAACAAGCGGTCTACTTTATAGCCAGCCTCTTTTAGGGCCTTTAAGAGCCAGACCACGCTTTGAAAGCTGTCTAGCCCTGCCGCGCAGCCGACCCTGTCGTTCCTGGGTGGATAATGATGAAAAATTATAGCTATACGGCGCTTTTCTGGTGGAGTCCTATGTAAATTGGCCCAATTTAAAGCTAAAGAAACCATTTTATCGGTCCGCTCGGGGTCGGGTTCGTAGTTTACCGTTAAGGCCTTAGTTATAGGATCAACCTTCTTTTCTTCTCTAAAGGCCCAAGGGACGTTAATGATGTTACCATCAAACTCGGGCTGAGCGGTGGAAATGGAAACGTCTAAAATCGAAAGACCCTGAAAGCCAGAGTCCCAAACCTCTCTGGGAGCGAAAGAGACAGTAGCCTGAATAACCGGAACTCCAAGGCGCTCCAAAAGGCCGCGGCAGTCGGGGCAGGTCAGATTTAAAGAAAAAGACATGGGGCTTATCAAAACATCTAAACGAGAACGGTCGCCATCAAGGAAAAAAGCCTCGGCCGCGCTGTCCGCCCCTGGATTTTTTAATTCGGAGTCCTTATAGCGCATATGAAAAACGCAAATGACGTTAGCACCCTTGGCCTCTATAGTGCGAATCAAAAAATCAATATGCCCGAGATTACCGTTTAGCCAGTAAGTTTGATAAAACCAAAGGCCCACTGTTGGCTTTAAAGGATCTATTCTAGACTTGAAGTACTCTTCCGGCACCAGAGGTGAGGGAAAATCGGGGTGGTAAAGACCTTGAAAGGGCGGAACGATAGGCGCGATCAGCGGAAGAGCCGCCCCTGAAAGGAGATTATAAATATGGACTAAAAAGCCTAATAGATTATCTCGACCGCCCAAGGCCAGATAGCGTCTAGCCGTCAAAAAGTCTTCTTGGCCGTAAAGGCTAGAGAGCTTAGCCGACCAAACCTCAGCATCCACGTCGCCTCCCGAAGGCTGAACGTGCACCAAGGGCCTTTCTTCAAGAGGCTTTTCTAGCAAGGCTTTTTCAAAATCACGCCAAGCCGGAAAGGTTTCCGGGCCGCCATGAAGGGTAATTACCACGCAATTAGCCGAAAGTGCCCGGCTTACGAAATCGTTCACTCGCCCTTGATCAAAGAGCTGCGATTGGGTCCTAGCGAAGAGGCTCAAGCCTCCGCCCAAACTATCCAAGGCCGTCAGGGCCGAAGACAGAACCGGCACGTCTAGGCCGGTGGCCGAATAATAAACCACTGTAAAAGGTTGCACTAAAGCCTCGCTATACGGGATACGAATTTTAGAGCTTAAAAAAGGCCCAAATTTAAAGAAAAAAACTAAGGTTATGTAGTCGTAAAGTGATTTTTTTGGCCGAAGGGAAAAATTTTATCTAAGCTCACCGTCAAAGCTCTAAAATTTAATGGCCCAATCGTTTTCGACCGGCGTTAATTTATTAACGCTATTTTATAATATATCGCTTTAAAGAGCCATAGATAAATAATCAAAAATCGAGTCAAGGTGCCTTTGATTGATTGCGCTTAGCTCTTAATGGTCTTAAGGTTTTTGTAAGGCCACGCTAGTGATACTCTATATCTAACAGCTACAGGCCCTCCACAGACCATGGAGTAAAAACGGAGGCTAAAAAACGGCCCCTTTTCCACCAAACCGAAGTTCCCTCGCGAAAAGAGTAAACGATTGAAATATATGGACAAATTTTTTTTATGTACCCATACGTCCTTACATTAATAGCTTATTATTTAAAGTTAATATCGATT
>JAITQT010000017.1 GCA_031288745.1 Deltaproteobacteria bacterium | reverse complement strand
GCAGGAATCATTAGGACCGGAGCTATAACTATATTGCACCGAGGAATTACCGCCCAAGCCCTCTAATTTAGTGATGGTATCAAGATAAACGTTGAAGTTAAACACCTTCGGCAGATTGGCCCCTTCCGTAAAACCAGAAGGAAGCTTAGTGTCGGCTAATAAGGGAAAGTTCAGATCACTTCCCATCTGATCGCCGTCATAGTCGGTGGAGACATCGCCGATTAATAAAATAACCGGCTTGATACAAGAGTAAAGAAAATTGGTCGGCCGCTTACTTTTCCAAGAGTTGGAGTTGGCACTAAAGCCGGTTAGGCTATTTATAGAGCTACCATCTTCGTCTTTATCGGGCTCGTTAGCAAAAGAGTTGGTCGGGGTCAGAGCGCCGCTAAGGTAACGCACGCCTTCGTAAAGCATCTCTCCCAGAGGATTTCTCCAGGAATAGACGTTATAGTATCTCTGACACTCCCAGCCGCAAGTAGGATTTCTCAAAGGTGACCAACCGCTGATGCGCAAATTATCAATATTAGCGATAAGACCTTGGGGCACTATCTGACCGGTTTTGCGGTTAACGGCGGGGAGATAAGAGTCGGAGGAAAAGGGGGGAGACCCTAGCGTGGAGCCCACTTGGTTTCTAAGCTTTCCACCTCTAAGCCTTATGTTTTGATTAAAACCGCCGGTTAAAAGCCCAAAATTCATCGGCGACACTCCCTCGCCGTAGCGCTGCAATAACCCGCCAGGCTTATAGACGTCGTCATCGGGAGAGGGTTTGTCCCCGGGGTACTTTAAACAGCCTTCAGTTTTAGAGATAAAACCCTTCTGACAGACCTCAACCTTAAGGTTATAAACCAAAATTGACCGTCTAACATTATCGTTGGCCAGAACCTTATCGTCGGGCAAAGGCCTATTAACCAGGACCCAGTCCCAGTAGCGTCCGTTAGGCCCAGTTACGGAGATAGGCGCTGAGACCGAATCGGTGGCCCCATTGCTTAAGTTAAAAGAACTCTTATCTGCATTTAGCAAAACTTTAAGAGATGGAAATTGCTTATTGGTGGCCCCCATGTCACTAGAACGGGCAAAAAAGTGGGCTTTACCATTTTGAGGTTTATCGTAGGGCGTATACTTACGGATATCGTAGTAAGCCGAAAGAGGGGTCACCGCCATCCAGGTGTCATCGGAGCGCGTCTCACCCCCCCAGCTAGTAGCATCGGGGGGAACGAAGGAACTATTGAGCACCGTTCGAGCTTGAGCTCCGGCGGTATCAATAACGCGCCTTCCGCCGTAGAGAATCTTGGTAATAGCGTCCATACGGCTAGTAGTAAGATAGTTGAGCCAGTTGCCGCTAAAAGTCCTAAAGGAGCCGTCCTTAACCGTTTCGGAAAAATTATCGCAAACTCCGCTTATTGATCTAGGAGAAACCACGTATTTTTTAAGGTTAGAAGGTCTCGAGGCGTTTATATCCTCTTGGCTCTGATCTTCCACAGCGGCCCCGGCCCGCTTAAAGTAACCCGCTTCGTCGCCATAGGCGAAATAGCCGTTAAGGCCCTTAAAAGTCGAACCAACGTAAGAGTAACAAGAATAGGAATCAAAATAGCCGACGTACTCAACCGCAGGGTTAAAGCCGGTGTCGACGCGCCCGTCGCCGTCAAGATCGACTAAGCCAGGATAGCCGTGCTGAAACATTTTATAGTCTTTGCCCAAAACTATGAGCACTTGGGGCAACATTGGATTAGAGGCCATAAAAGGCGGAGATTGATATCTATTCTTATCGGGCGGCTCTATCAACTGGGCTGCCGCCCTAAAGGGTAAAAACATTAAGACGAGGCCCAAGAAAAAAAGGGCCGACTTTGGTAAAGGCATACAAATCCTTTCGCGTACATTAAAGGCCTAGCCCGACTCGCGGTCAAAAGATAACGCGATTAGGGCCCCAAAAAAAAATACCTTATTAAGAATATTTTACAAAAATTCCCTATACATTAAGGTGATGACCGCGCCTTGCTCTTGATTAACCTCGTTTTGGGCTTCGACTAGAGAGCGTCCGTTTACGGTTACGATTATAGTCACTTTTAAGGTTGGCCCACCGCTAGTATCGTAGCGATCGCCCCCGTTAATGGAGGCACCGGTAGGCACGAGATCGGATGAGTCAAGATTAACTGAAGCTGCGGCCACCTCCTTTTCGTTTACGGTAAAGAGCATATGAGGAGGACGCGGGGCTTTGACGCCCGTTAAACCAGTCTCCAGATAACGGCCAAAGTAGTTAAAAGATTTCGAGTCTTCCTCAATAGCTATGAGGGTAAATCTATCCTCGTTTACTTTGGTCATCAATTTAATCCTAGGGCCAACGCCGCTGGCGCTTGGGCTCAAAACGGCCGCTGGGGAACCCAATTGCGGATGAAGTAGAGCCCGGCTCATAAGAATAGCCACCTCACCTGAGGCGTCGGCGGCGTTAAAGGTGTCTCGGTTAATTCTTACGCTCCTAGCCGAGGATAATTCGGTCCTAGCCGAGGTCAGAAGGGCCACCCCCATAAGGCTCATGATTGATAATACGACCAGAGCGAAGGCTAAAACCATGCCCTCTCGCCGAGATTTAAATCTATTTGGCCCAATAGGCCTTAAAGTTTTTAACATCAAGATTTTCGCAATTCTAAAAAGTCGCCGAAGTTAGAGCGGCGCTATAAAATACCGAACGGGCCCCGGAGGCGTCTGACCATTTGACTTCGACTTCAACCTGGGTACTTAGAGAGGTCGGTAGGCCCGGATAATAGGATACGGTTCTACTAAATATATGCTCTGGACACTTATTTAAATCCAAGCAGATTACTCCATTGCGATCAAGGCCTTTTAGAGTGGTAGAACCAGCCTTGGCCTCGTTTTTAAGCTCTTCATGACTTAGGCTTTTAACTCGCTCCATCTCGCTCTCGGCTAAAATTACGGCAAGGCCCATGTTTTCGGCCACGACGTTACTTCTAATGGCGGTGATCTGAAAGCGCATGATGGCTAAACAACCAAAGGAGATGACCATAACGGCCACTATCAATTCGACTAAGGTGAACCCATTTTTTCTGGTCTTAGGGCCAGTAACCTTATTCGATAGCGTTTGAGACATTAGCGAGCCTTTTAAATGATTAAATTAAAGGGAAAGCTTTAAGATTTCCCTTTTTCGCCTCTTAAAACCGAGACTCGTCCTCCTATATCGGAGACGATAAGCTTATAACCCTTAGTTTTTTTTTCTATGGCTGAACCGTAACTCAAAAAGAGGTCGAATGGTTTGGGACTAGAAAATACCTTACCGTCTGGCATAAAAACGGCCCAATAAACGCTCAAGGTGGTTCCGGAGCCGTCAGAGGCGAACTCAGCCTTACTTGGGGCTAAGAATACTTTAGGATGTAAGTTAACGCTCTTAACGTTACTTTGAGTCCAATCGCTCACCGCCGCCCCTGTAAAGAGGGCTCTTTGCAAAGTTAAGTAACAGCCGTCAACTTTCAAGCGACGACAATTAACCGAAACCCTAACCGGTTTTTGCCCGTTAGCGGCCAACTCTCTGGCCTTATGAAAAAAAGCTCGGGCGTTTTCAGCTTCATGTTTAACTCTCTGATCTGGCACATAGCGACTTATAGCCGGAAGGGAAAGTGAGGCGAAGATAGCAATTATAGCAACGACCACGATTAGTTCTATAAGCGAAAAACCGCCCTTAAAGCCTAAAGCCTCTCCGAGCGTCATTTGAGAGAGCCGCAGCCTAGATTTTATCATTTTTGAAAATTCCTCAAATAAACGATCTCGGTTAAACTCTCCCTCCTCAACGGCTCGTCCACTGACCCTTTAAGGCGGTTAAAAAGAGCAGGCCGCCTTTGGGATGAACTTTTAGCGTAGGTCGAGCGAGCGGTCAGCCCTAAAAAAACTGCCTTGACGGCATTATTTTGAAGTCTATCGGAGCCTATGTCAACCGGATCGGAGATTTTATCATGGGCTACAACATCGTTCTGATAAAAATAATAGATTTGTAAATCTTCTATATTTTCAGAGACCACTATAGCCCTAGCCTTAGGATCGTCAAAAGAAGTCAGGCTTTGATCGTGAAAGGCTGCCATCAGACGATTAAGTTTATCGTCAAGGAAATAAGTGACCACTCGAACGTTTCTTAGGTTATAAACTTCCGCTCCCTCCACGGGAAAACCAGGCGGCGGACCTTTCTGGGTAAAGCGGCCGTTAGTCTTAATTTCAAGGAAAGAATCAAGTTCGCCTACGTTTTGAGTTTCTAAAATTGCCGCCCGATTAGAATTAACTAGGCAGATAATATCGCCACCTTTTATAACCCCTTTGGGGAAGACGGAGTCGAGTAAAAGCCGGCCGTTTCTAAACTCATTAACCCTGGCTATAGGCGCGGGAAACTCTATTTGGGCCGAAAAAACAGTAAACATATCGGCGAACTCTGCCCCCCCATCGACCCCATAAATTGCCCTAACCCCCATCTGAGAAGAAGAAGCGTCTAAATGACTAAACCAGCCCGTAGATGGCTTCACCGACGGCCTTTTTTTATCCAAGGCCTCGAGGCTATCGGTATAAAATTCCACCAGTTTGACCTCGGGACCCAATATATCCAAGCCGTTTCCGGCCATTCTAACGTCTCTGGCCATAGCGCTTAAGCCGTTTCTTAGATTCTGATTTATAATAACGCCCGCTTCTTCGCTAAGATAATAACTAGAATTGAGACGATAAATAGTAAAGGCGACTCCAGAAACGATCATAAAAATTAGCGATACCACCAATAGTTCCACCAACGTCAACCCCTGAGGTGCCCTAAGGGTCCTAATAGCCTTTAAATCGTTAGCCTGGGGAACACTGAGACATACCTTTAGACCTCTAAAAAAACTAAAAGCAAAACCAAACATCTTATAATTACAAAACCCATAATCTATATAAAAAATAATATTAGAATATATTATTATATATAATTTTAATATGACAAAAAAATAATGCTCATTGAGCATCTTTATAAAAAACATGAAAGATCAAGTCTTAGGCCAATATGGCTAACTAAATCTAACCTACATTTTACTCAAAGACTAAATTAGCTTCTTTTAGAGGACTTTTTGACCTTTTAGCCTTTGACCTACCCATCCTCTACCTCAAGAACGCTTAAGCTGGTAGGGCCCTTAGCCTTAACCTGGAAGCTAAGACGAGCCTACCTTAATCTTGCCAAGCGCCTTGGCCTCAAAAAAAACTATTGTAAATATAATAAAAAAACAAATATTTTAATATCATCTAATGAAAAAAATAATTACTTTTCTATGATAAATTAATCTTTAATTGCTCAAATAAGCCTCTGGTCTGTTTGGAGACCAGTACTTCTTACTCTTATTAAACACTATTTTAAAAAAAAATCAAGCCTTAAATGGTAAAAAAATATTTTTATATCTCAGAAAACTTTAAGATATGGTACTAAAAATTTAATACTTATAAATATCTCTCTTATAAATTAATAAATAATGTAATATATAAAAAAAATCTTTAAAATAAATTTATTTTATTGTCTCCACTCTTAGGCCTTTTTAAAGTATTTAAAAATGCTCAAAACCGTCAAATAACCTTAAAGCTTAGACCTAAAAATATTTCGTGCTGTGCAATCGGTGACCTAGGCTAGCAAGACGGTTAAGCCAACGTAGTCGTCTGTTAATCTCTAACCAAACTGGCTGGCTAGCTAACTAAAATAAGGAGACTTGATGCTTTCTACAGTTTTAACTATGTATTGTAAATTAATATTTACAAGCCCAATTAAACCATTAACAATTTCAAATTAGCATGCCATTATATAAATTATTGTCCGTTTTATAAGTTTATCACGGATGAAAATTTAGCTTTTCAAACAGTCAATGGAGATGTTATTATTATTAATATAATATTTGTAGTTACCACTCAATTTACTAACGAGGCCACAGGAGAAATATTGGCTTCATCTTCAAATTTATGAGCAACTGGCGAACTTTAAGGCTGAACCGAAAATAAAACCATTCCTTTCAAGCTGATTCCTCCCCGAGCTGAGGTGGTGGCTCCTCAACTGGCTAAGGCAGCCTAGGTCACAGAATGCACAGCCTGAAATATTTTTACCAAAATAACCGTTCACAAGACCTCTTCAAGACCTGATTTTCTACTTCCCGCTCGGCTGAAGAAGGGCCTAATATGGACTAATGGTTGGGATTTCCCTCAAAATTTTAAAAATCTATTAAAGGCAACCCTACAAAGTACAAAATTTGCTGCTAAAATCTCAAAGAGCGGTAGGCCTTTGGAAGGGCTTTTGAACGGTTACTTACCCAAGTCGCCGTTTACCTGGCCTTTTTTCACCCCACGTTTAGGTTGGCAGCGGCTTTCGAGTTGTAATTGAATGCCACTTCCATAAATCTCTACACTTCTCAAAATCCTGTCTTATTCTCCTGCACAAACAATGCCTAGTATATCATTAATTTATAAAGTTATGAAAAAATATTTTTTTCGCAGCCTCAGTACACTTTCGGTACCTTTTTTTCCCGGCCACTATCTACGAGGGGATTAGGATGAAGATGCCTCAAACGTGTTCACAAGTCGTGTTTGCGCTTTTTCTTACTATCTCAGATGGCACGTATGATATACATTCCACGGGTAACGTATACGATCCCCAGAGGTTCCTAGCGGCGGTTTTCACGATTATTAATTTACTCGCGGAAGTAGCTGAGGATGAGGTTGAGGACCACCCGGCGATGCAAGAGTTGCGAGATACGCTCTTATCCACGGTCGTGGGTATAGATGATATATACGATAAATATTTTCCCACGGAGGAAGAAATTAAATTCACTTTAGTTCCTCCAATAAAGCCGGAAGACACTGGAGAGAATTAAGCTGATGGACCCTGGAATTTTCTTAGACGCGTTTGTCATCTATGCGGGGCTTGAATCAGGCCAATATCGCGCAACCTTTATTGGGTACTTACCCGGGGTTTTGATGTGCGTGAAGGCGACGTCCGCGCTTGTCGGGGTACTCAAGGAGTGGGCTTCAGAAAATGAAGACCAATCGGAGTTGCAAGCGATGAGAGAATAACTTTTATCCACAGCGGATACTATAAGAGATATAGCCAATACTTATTTTCCACTGGAGGACGAAAGCAAATTCACTTTAGTCCCTTCTGTAAAAGTGAAAGAAGATGATGAATAGAAAACCCATACTCAATAGGTTTGTAATTTTTACCGAGAATAATCCTGGGCGATGTACCCTCATTTCCCGTGGGATTTTACAGGCTCCTAAGCTATGCATGTGTATAACTGGCACCATCATGGAGATGCTCATAGGACTTACCTTTGACGAGGCTGAAGCTCACCCAGCGGTGCAAGAAATGCACGTTAAGCTTGTGTCCGTAATCGCGGATATAGATCGTATGGTCAATAAATATTTTCCTCCGGAGGAAGAGGGTAAATTCACTTTAGTTCCTCCAATAAAGCCGGAAGACACTGGAGGTAATTGAGATGCCTGAGAAAGCTTTTATGTTGGGGCCCGAGGTACTGGGTCCTTGCGCCGAAAACGCTGGGATTGAACCTAAGTTAGTCATTAGGGTTTTCGACCATGGGACGGGGATGAGGGTGATTGCCCCCCTATTACACCTGAAGAACTATACCAGAGTTATTACAAGGTGCTGACTCTCATGGTTGAACAGATATTGATCGCTGATCCTGAATTGGTGGTGCTTAGCAATGATCCAGACCAAGTTAAGCAGACTATTAAAACCATGAAACGCAAGCTTAGCCTGGTCATGCGGGCTTGCATAGACCTTATAAAGGATTAAATTATGGAGCTTTCGCTTAGCGATGTTTTGGTTTCCGTCAGCTGTGATAAACCTGGGCTGTACATACGCACAGGCTTTGAGCGAACTGCCATTGAAGTGGCCGATGGGCCGTTTACGGTCATGATGTTCCACAAAATGTGTTCTGGAGCTGTAAGAGGGCTTACTATTATGGCTTCGTCGACTGACCCAAGAATTTTTGATTCTATAGATGACTCCCCCCACGTGAAGGTAGCGCTTTATGGCGTTTTGCTGGACTATTTAAAGTATCTTGAGGATGAGATTACATCTGGAGGACTAAATTATGGCTATCCGCTTTGAGCCGGGTATCTATCGCTGTAATAAGCACGGGGGTCTCACCTGGGAAGAAGACCCCTCAGAAGTTACGCCAGTAACACTTATATATGATAACGGCGAGGAAGAAGTAATTTATGGGGGGGAGGCCTATGTCAGCGCTAACCGATGATTGGCCGTGGCTTCCTATAAAAAAGCTGGTGAGTGCGATTACCCCTGAGTCTAATCTCGAGGTAATTATTAGCGCGGACAGTTAGAGCTTGCTACACCTATACACACTCCCTGGGCTCCCTATAATTAGGGGAGCTTTTGAAGGCTTGCTCTCGTTTGACCAGTTTCATTTAATGTATTCTAAAACCTTAGAAATGCTGAGTGATGTAGTCTAGCTTACCAGGTTAGGATGCATTGAGCCTGGGGATAATCTTGACGACCTGAAGGCTAGGCTCTGACAAGCCTTACGGGACTGCGTAAAGCGCCTTGTCTCATTTTAGGTATGGACTCTAACAAGATTGGAACCATCCAGATAATCTTCGGAGGGGAGGGCTTACCTACGGGAGGCTTGGAAGGCTTGATTGAATGGGACTGTTGCCCGGAGCCGTACTGAAACTTATAGATGCCACGGTCATGCAGTTTGAGCGTTGGCGCGGTTCCACACCGTATGGGTTTGATGGGATTTGCCGCAAAAAATATGAACTCATTGCAGATGTTCATAACAGATTGTTTAAGCTAGAACTTTGTCGGCTGCGAAATCGGGAGGATGTATGAGAGAGAGCATGAGACCTCTCCGGAGGTGGTCGAATGACTGTCTCCGAAATGGCCCGGCGGATTAGAAAGCCGGAGTTTAGTACAGCTAGATATTACGCCAGGAAAGATGGGAACGATAATAATTCCGGGCTCAGTCCTAGCGATGCGTTCCTGACTTTGCGGAGGCTACAAGACCTGCTAGCAGAGATTGCTCCTAAAATCCACGGAGTCGTTTTAAAGGTAGGTACTGGCTTATGGGACACGGTCCTTCCAGATTGGGATTCCATACTAGCTAACCGATAAGTTTGCGCGGGTCATTAATATTGAAGGTGAAGGTCCTGGCACTATTATAGACGCTGGGAACGCAGCTTTCGGGATACGAGCTTTAGCCCATCCCGGCCACATGGGGGTGGCAGATCTTCAGATAAAAAATGGGGGGCATTGTATAGACGCCGCGCATTCCCTGTTATCGTTGCTTGTGGATATACGTTTAACTGGCGGCCCGATGACGAATACGTTACTTTTGGCGCATGTTGGGGGGAGAGCGCTTTTATCTGGGAATTTGACCCTTGCGGGGCAAGCCTCTTTTGGGATTCGCGCTTCTTTACGTGGGGAGATTTATGCGGATGGTGCCGCAAATATAAACTTTGATAATGCGGCGTTTGCATATGTAGTTAGCCTGAGTTCCCGACCTGTTTTCCTACTACACTAAAGCGTCAGTGTATAATTTTCTATTAACGGGAAGCCTCGTTAAAAATCTAACTTTGATCGAAGCGCAAAAAATCCCCTTTATCAGTCTTTAAATTTGTAACATATCCTTATTACTAGTTAATTTGTTAGACTATTTTGCTTTTAAGAGGTTTTTGCGCTTCGATCAATTTT
>JAITQT010000444.1 GCA_031288745.1 Deltaproteobacteria bacterium | reverse complement strand
TCTACCTATCGTGTTGGTAACAGCCCTAATAGTGTCATCATTGATGTCAATGCCTATTTCCTTCAGGCGACTTTGGGAATCCTCATAGGAGTTAGCCACGCAAGCTTCTTCAGCCACTTTAAGCATGGCACCTATGGTCATGTTATACGGAAGCAGGTTCACGCCTAATCTGTCATCAAGCGGGAAAATAAAGCCGCTGTGACCTTTGGCTGCGAGTTTTTGGGTATCCTCGCTGGTTGACGCCCTTAAGGCTAGGCGCTCATAATGAACCCTACCAACATAGGTAACTATGGAATTCTTGCAGTAACGCCAATTTGTAACATTTATTCCTTGTTCTCTGAGGGCGTTTTTTTTTCCTTCACTATAATTTTTTCTCCTTCCATCCTTTTCATGTCACGAAATAGATTCCTGAGATTGGCGTCATGTATGAGCCGCTCTTGTTTCAACATCAACCGCTCAATATCATGAAAGGTTAGGAATTCTTCAGCCTGGGAGGTGCCTTTCAAGAAATAGTCATCGGTGGCGCACACTATATCCAGTATTTCGGCAATATGTTCAGGACGCAGGTTATTCCCATAGATCTTAACCAGTTCGTCAAGTTTATTCAGCAACGACTGAATTTTTCCTGAGTCAATAGGTGTAGGAGCCTTTGCTTGGTCATCTGCCATCTTCAATACCATCCTTCAAGAACAATTTGCCAACAGGAAGGAATATATCACATATTTTTCATTTATACAAACTTTTCTTATCTACAACCCGTTGTAGACTAGGGCTTGACGTTTTATTTAAAATTATGCTATAATAACTGTATGTATTTTTATTATACTATTTTTAAATCATTAAATACTAAATAAAGTAATTATAATATTATAAATTTTTACTAAAAAAATGATCATTAAGAACGAGTTAAGTACCAATTATGAATGACTCTACTGATCAATCTAGGGATTTTTGGAACAACCGGGCCAAAACCTTTCCCCGCTTTAACGACGAGCCCCAAAGCTATGAAAACTCTATGCTCGATCTGGTCAGAAACCACTGCCTCGATTTTAAGGGCAAAACTGTCTTAGACGTGGGCTGCGGCACTGGTCTCTACACTCTTAAAATCGCCTTCGAGGCCTTAAAAGTCACCGCCCTCGATCTATCCGATCAAATGCTTGAAATTAATCGCCAAGACTGCCTAAAATTAGGACTTCAGAACGTTAAATACGTTCTATCGTCTTTTTCCGATTACCAAACTCCAGAAAGATTCGATATTGTTTTTTGCTCTATGTGCCCAGCCATCAACAACGAATCCTCCAGAATTAAACTGGTCGATTTAACCGGAGAAGCTCTTATTTTCATTGGCTTTCAACATTACGTGGATCCAGGTATTTTAGTTAAATTATTTGACTATTTCAAAATAGAGAGGCATATTCTCAAAAACGGCCCCGAGATGCGCTATTGGCTCCAAAATAAAGGCTATCGCTTCGCTTCTTATCTTAAAAGTGGACAATGGTACCAAGAGCGCGACCTAGACGATGCTCTTAATTGGTGCCGAATGCGCCTAGAAGCTCACGGCATCAAAGATCCAGACGAGCGAGCGCTGATCGATAGTATAGCCCCCTTTTTTAATCCACAAAGCGGGCTCTATAACTTTGATTCGCCCTATGAAGTGGAAATGCTTATCTGGGAACGAAACAAAAACCTTGGACTAACATGATCGCGAATTAAATTTCGTTAATTGGCTAAAATTATGGAAAATACAAAACCAAATATTGATTATTGGAACGAGCAAGCCCAAATTTTCCCACGCCACCAAGAAGGGCTCCAACAGATTGAAACTTTAGAAGGCGAAATCCTCGACGAATTATCCAGAGCTGGCTATAAGTGGAAAGACAAAACTATCTTAGACGTCGGTAGCGGAACTGGGATGTACGCCGTTAAATTAGCCAAAGAAGCCAAAGCCGTTACGGCCCTAGACCCAGCCGAACGCATGCTGACGGCCTGCCGAGAAGATAGTCGCAAACTAGGTTTGAAAAACATAAATTTTATCTTGTCGCAGTGGTCTGATTTTCAGCCCAAAAAAAAATACGATCTAGTACTCTGCTCGTTATGTCCTGGTATCCAAAACGATCAGGATAGGGAAAAGCTCTTGGAAGCTGGACAAAGCCTTGTTTACATCGGCTTTCAAGAAGGCCACGACCCTAACCCTATGAAAAGCCTCTTAAAATATTATGGAGTAGAAAAAAAAACGCCAGCCGGAGGACCGGAGATGCGCCGTTTCCTTTCTGAAAAAGGCCTAAAATTTTACTTTTGGCCCAAGCAATCGCAGACGACGGAATATTATGATCGGACCTCGGCTTTTAAGTGGTGCCGCTCTTTATTATCCCTCCACGGGATCAAAAATCCAGACGATAATGTCTTGGAGTGTTTTTTAGCCAACCTTTGGCGAGACGACCAACGGCTCTACGTTATGGTTTGGTCCAAGGCTTTGGAAGTAATCGTATGGTCCCAAAATAATTAAAAACCATCTCCGAAGGCACCTTGAAATTAACGTTTTTAGCACTTGACTCACTTCGATATCATGACGTTGTCCACTTAAGATGTAGCTACGGAGGCTAGCAAATATCTTGGCCCCATTTTCGCTCCTAAAGTATCAGGAAACTTTTACTAAACTTTTGACATGGTTAGAGCACGCTTCACCAGATTTTTAGTGAAAGGTTAAATCTCTTTGAGCGTCTCTTCGGGAAAATTTAAAGCTGGTGTTTTGACTAACCCGTTTCTCGCTAATTATTTGTACCCAGGACCGAAAACATTTGCCACGCCATAAAATTAAGTTAAGATTCAAAGATATGATCGAAGCGCAAAAACCTCTTAAAAGTAGGGTAGAGCAAGGGCGCGGTGGCTTATCGCTCCGTTTCCCTCACCCTCCCGTCAAACCGGACAGGCGGTTTTCCCGCATCCGGCTTCCT